>CAZVTE010000018.1:0-13015 GCA_964629705.1 uncultured Candidatus Saccharibacteria bacterium
CTAAGCGTTATTCTAAACGGAAACGCCATGTGAGATCTAAAGCTAAAGGTAAGCATAAAATTAACTCTCACCTCAAAAGAAGCAAGAGTTAATTAACTTATAACTATCCCCATTCTATCAAGATATTAACAAGAAGGCAAGGGGATTCGCCGAAAATATCCACAAAATTAACAAGCATTCTAAAGCTACGACTTGGGACGATTAATATTCGGACGGTTCTAGTTTTTAGCTGTTTTTCATTTGAAAAATACTGGAGTTTTTTAGTAAAATCAATTATAATAAGAATAATAATAGTTTTTGAGGTGGTAATGGCGACTAAAGATAAGCAAGCAGACAATAATTCAAGCGCAGTTAAGGTGAATATTGCTAAAAAGCCTGCTGTCCAGAAGCAAAAAACTGATAAAACAAACAAGGTTATTGAGGTGCAACCTGCCGAGGAGTCCACAGAGAAGTCTAACGAAACGGCAAAAGTGAATTTAGTAAAAAAGTCAAGTGATGCGGGAGTCACTTCGGCAGAGTCTCAAGCTAGTTCGGAAACAACTCAGTTGAAGGCTAAGGTGAAACCTCGCACTAAGCTTATTATAATAATTAGCATTGTCGCCATAGCAATTATCATTGCGCTCATTGGTATTGTGTTTTTTGCTGGACGAGAAGAGAAGCAGGAGGATAAAACTATCAAAGCAGAAGAAGTCTCTTTACAAGAAGGCTGGGCGAGTAACTTTTATCAGTATATGCAAAAGCAGCGAGACAAAGATTTTGCTGACGATTTAAGGGACGCCGAGAGTATTAAGGCTCGCCTTTATGAGATTGAGGAAACGGCCAACCCAGTTTTAGTATTGTCTTACCAAAAAGATGGCGAGGAATACACTTATATTTACTTTATCGACCAAGAAAATAAGGTTCACCGCACCAATAGCGATGCGCCATCAAGGGTAGCATTATTATATAGTATTGCAGGTAAAGATTATGATTATTATCTTGGAGTTAAATATTCTGCTAGGGGCGAAACTGGCACCAATTTCTCAAAGCTAGCGGACGAAGTTACGGAAACTATTGCCGCCATTGCTGGTGAGGAAGGCGCCTGGGACCACCCGACGTATCTCGTGCTAGATAAGTCTGAACGAGCGACAATTGATGGCAGCGAAGTCGTGCTGACGGAGTTTGATAAGCAATTTGTCGAGGTGGAGGATTCGCGCCCGGATATCGATTTTCGTGTCGACATGACTGACAAGGAACTAGAAGATTTCTTCCGTATGCTTGCCTCAGATTATGAAACTCGTGAATATTTTATCCAAAAATATAGTAAAAACGTCGAGGAAAAAGTCGCTGAAAGCAAACGTAAGCAAGAAGAGATTACCAATACTAAAAATGAGAATGAGAATGCTCAAAACCAGCCGGAGGTAAGTCCTAGCGAAAGTAGTAATCAGCAGAATGCTCAGAGCGGTCAAGATAATCAGAATAGTCAGAGTGGTCAAAGGCCGAGTGGAGCGAGCAGTACTAATAATGGCTCTAATAGTGGCGATAGGGATGGTATAGTAGTTGGTAATAGTCTTGTGAAATTCGGTACTTATATGCAGCTCGATCCCAACGATTGGGCGGGCGACCGGGGCGGCAGGCTAGTGCTGAGGGCGGATGGTACTGCTACTTTTACTGAAGGCGCAAATATCTCGACCGATGAACCAATAATTAATTTTACTTATAAGGTGGAGAACTACGGCTTCACCCAGGATAACTACTCCGTAAACTATCAGCCGGCAATTGTCTTTTATCGAAATGGCGTCATGAACCGCGCATTTTACATCAATAGCAGCGGTGTACTTCGGGACGCTGGCGTATCGGGATATAAATACATAGGAGAATAAAATGGTAAAGCAAAATGTAACCAAAAAAGGTAAAAATACTAAAAACGCCACCAAGGAAAAGGCTAACAACGAACCCAAAAACTTCGCTATTATTGGTATAATCATAGCGGTAATGATAGTCGCTATTATCACCGGTGTATTGCTAATCGTTGGCCAGAAAAAACAAGATCCCGAAACTGTGGATGTGGCCACTGCTAGCTGGGAAGAGCAATCGCTCGATATTTTAGACAAGGTTGTCAGTGAAGAAGGTTATGAAGGTCTAGAAGTTGCTAAGATGAAGAATCCTCAAGCATATTTCATAGATGTTGAAGATAGTAAGGATTCGATTATGGCACTCGAATATCGACCAGAAGATGGCGCAAAAGAAGTTGTTCTCTTTGTGCAAGATAGCGAGGGCAAAGCCCGTAAGTTAGACCTAAGCGAAATGGGTATTTCTCCGCTCGGGATTGATTATTACTATAATATTTTGGAAGACCAATCAGGATTTTACGTTAGCTACTTGAATCCAAATAGTAACGATGCGCACATGTGTTACGCACGGCTCGAATATTTCCTCGATTTCACCGAGCTTGGCAAGCAGCCTCGCGTGGCCTACTGTGATACTTTGAGCGAAAATCCAAATACGCTTGACGATAAGAATGGTAATGGTACTAGTACTTATATTAGGTTAGATAAGGCTTTCCTAGAGGTTGATGCGGAAGATGAAAATAGCCATGTGAATAATAGTATTAAATTAAGTCAAGGTATGACTAGAGACGAGCTCAAGCAAGCCTATGATAAGTCTATGGCAAAAATGCGAGAGTTGAAAACGATTATTGCTACTAGAGCCAACGAATATAGAGAGCAAAAGGCTGAGACTAAGCAGAAAGAAGAACAAGCAAAACAGGAAACTGCTGCCTCGCAGACTAATGATGGTATCATGCTAGGAAATGAGCTCATTAAATATGGTACTTATCAAGCGGTGAGCGATTTTGTGCCAGCGGAAGAGCTTCAGGGTGCACAAATGATTATTCGGAAAGATGGTACACTGACACTGATTTCAAAAAACGGCAGGGAAAACTATACCTACAAAATTGGCAAGCGTGGCTTCGCTCAAGATCCAGCTGCTGGGCAGGATATTCATGACGCAATTATCCTCGTGAATGCCAGCGGGCAAGAAACTAATCAAGCTTATTTCTGTTATAATGGCTTTCTTAGTAGTGGCGACATCGTGGCTTATCAATATTTGAATAGTGCTGAATAATAACTACAAAGAAGGAGATTTGAGAAATGAGTGGCAAAGTAATGATTGTGGGGACAGGCAATGTGGGTGCGAGCATCGCCTATGCTTTGATTAACCAACGCACTGCGGTGAAGGAACTCGTCTTGACCGATCTCGATATGGCTGACGCCGAGGGTGAGGCGCTAGATTTGTCCGACGCCCTAGCGGTGTCTCCAAGCTGGGTAAAAATTAAGGCTGCAGGTTATGACGAAGCTAAAGACGCAGATATTTGTATTATTACCGCTGGTGCTAATCAGAAGCCTGGCGAGACTCGAGTTGATTTGGTGCAGAAAAATGCTAAAATTCTGAAGGGAATTGTTAATGAATTAATGTGTAATGGGTTTCAAGGGATTCTGCTACTCGTTAGCAACCCTGTGGATACCCTTAGTCGCTTGGCGCTAGAATATTCTGGCTTGCCGGCCGAGAAAGTGATTGGTAGCGGTACCGTGCTAGATACTGCGCGGCTGAGGTTCAAAATTGCTGAGACCTTGCAGGTGCATCCCAAATCAGTCCATGCATATCAAGTGGGTGAGCATGGCGATAGCGAAATTACGCTTTGGTCAATGGCTAACCTCGGTGGCGAGAAATTGATTAAACTCTTGAAGAAAAATGAACGCGATCGAATTTCCGAATATGTCAAGAATGAAGCTTACGAGATTATTAAGCGTAAAGGCGCTACGCACTATGGTGTCGGGAGCTGTACCGTCCAAATCGTAAATAGTATTCTGAATGACGAGCGGCGTGTACTCTCAGTGTCGAGTTATGACGACTGCACTGATACTTTTAATGGTTTCCCAGCCGTTGTTGGCAAAGAAGGCGTTATTAGGCGTTTAGAGCTCAGTATGACCGAGAGTGAAGGCATTGAATTTCAAAAGTCCATCAATGCTCTTAAGATGACACTTAAGATGGTGCGCTCAGAAAGAAAATAACCGTGAAACTTACCTCATCCTTCCATTATATCACAGATTCAGTAAAAAGTCAATATAAAAGGCGGAATTTTTTGCCAAAACTCGGTTTTTTGGTGATAATTTGCATGTTTTTGCTGTCAGTTTGCTTGACAAGTACTAAAAGTGTTATAGCCATTGACAACAATGGTAAAAAGTATGATGATGTTGAGTATGATTACGAAGAGCAAGCTTATATCGATTCGCTGAACCAATTTTATTTCAAAGATTATCAAGTCGATTTTTATCTGGATAAGACTGTTACTGGTGCCAGTAAAATGCGCGTCCGCGAGGAGTTTACCGCAGTTTTCTCCAATAATGATTTGAATCATGGCTTCAATCGCGAAATCCCCTTCACTAATAATGGTGGGCAGAATCTTACCATGGCGAGTGACAACTGGCTTGATATTGAGGTGACGAGAAACGGTGTGCCTGAGCCGATTAACGATATTTCGGTGGAGAATAATGCCTTTATCGTCCAGATTGGTAGCCCAGATACTTATGTGCATGGCGAGCAAGTCTATGTACTCGAATATGAATTTGTCAACGTAATTACGGATTTTGGCGAATACCAAGAGCTATATTGGGATACAAATGGCACTGATAGCATGCAACAATTTCGGCAGGTAACTGCGCGGGTGCATTTTGGCGAGGGTGTTGCGGAGCTGTACGATGGCCAAAAATGGTGCTATGCGGGCGATTATGGTATGAAATCGGGCCTTGTGGAGGAGGTGCCCTGCCAGATTCGGTTAATTAGCGATGGTCTAGAATTCACAACCGAGAATCTCAAGGCGCACCAAAATCTCACGCTTGATATCCAATTCTTACCCTATAGTTTTGTGGTACCAGCAGCAAAACCGAACTATCTTAGCATCTTACTGTTAGGAGTAGAAATTTTGTGGCTCATCGTGATGGTAGTTTTGTTTATGCGGGCGTATCGAAAAATCAAGGAAAAGCGGCAGTTCTACAAGGGCTATTTTGTTAAGCCGGAATACACTGTGCCGCCAGGCTTAAATGTGCTAGAGGCGGAGAAGAATTATTTGCTTACACCTTACACTAGTACTGAGGTGGCAGCGCTACTGGAGCTCGCCGTGAACCATAAAATTGAATTGGTAGACAAAACTCCCAACGGCAAAAAGGATAAGCAGTGGTATATCCGAATTAAGGACCCAGAAATGGCGTCTAGCCAGCGCAAAGTGATTGAAATTCTGGCGGGTCGTGGCGCACTCGCGGCGGGGCAAGAAATCAAGCTTAAGCGTAATCGCAATACCACGCAGGCCACGAAGCTGATGGCGGAATTGAACAAAGAGCTGGAACAAAAGTTGGAGCATGATGGCTATCTTGAACGTGATGTTTCTGGGCGCGTGACTGCTAGTGGTGCTGTCTTAGTGCTAGGGATGATTGGTGGTACGGCAACATTCTTTGACAGTTTGCTTTTGCTGGTTACGTCCGATGGCAAAGCCTATGCACCTTTGTTTGGTGGCACTCCAATGATGCTTGTCTGTATAGTGCTGGCGGTAGGAATTTTCAGCCTCGGTATCGTGGCGCAAGTGTTGATTCATAACTACGAAACTCACACCAAGAAGGGCTTGGAGCTCTCACGCTATCTCGATGGACTAAAGCTTTATATCAGTATGGCCGAGGCGGAGCGTCTCCAGATGTTTCAGAGTGTGACCGGTGTCGACACGAGTCATCAAGGAATTGCTAGATTATACGAAAAGTTATTGCCTTATGCGGTAATCTTTGGTTTAGAAAAAAGTTGGTTAAAGGAACTCAGCAAGTACTATGAATATAGTGACGTTTCACAGCCAGATTGGTACAGAGGAATAGGTGTCTTTAATGCTGCAACTTTTATTAGTGACTTTAACGACATGAAAAGTACGGCGGTGCACAGCTTTTCAACTAGTACTGGCTCTAGCTCTAGTGGCTCGTCTGGCGGAGGTGGTGGTGGCTTCTCCGGCGGCGGTGGCGGCGGGGGTGGCACTAGCGGCTGGTAGATATCTCAGAGTTGTCAAGAGTTTTTAGCGAAAAAAAGAGGCTTTTTGTAGAAAAACTCCAAAAAAATCCTAAAAATGGCGCAAAACTATTGCAAAAAACGACAAAGTGTGCTATAATAGAAGGATAAGGTCTAGAAAAAGTCGAGAGGAGGGTAGATCTTCGCAAATTAGACCATAAAACTATTTAAAAATGATTATACCTGGAGGGAAAAGTATGATTATTGAAGGTTTGAAAATTCTGTTACTGCGTGACGTAGAAGCTAGCATGGAGAATTATCAGGCAAAAGTCCAGCGATGCGCAGAGCTCTACGCAGAAGAATACGAAAAGGGACATGGTGAGCCACCTATCGAGGAATTTGTTTATAAACCGATGGGCTTCGGCGATATCGCCCAGCAGGTCTTTTGGAGTAAATTCAAATCCGCCGGCGAGTGCGCTGGCTGGCTGTGGTGGTGGGGTTGGCACTTGGCATTTATTATCGCTACGGTAATAACACTCGTAGCTTGCAGGGCGGCAACGACCGTTGAATCTATAATAAATACAAGCATCGAGGAATATGATACGGCCGCCTGGGTTGTCTTCTGGTGCTGGGTTCTACTTGTCATCGAAATTATCTTACAGGCGCTCGGCGGACCAGGATGCATTCACGATTTAACAGAAAAAGCTGGTGCAGCCGTACCTATGCCGAACGAAACCGAAACAGAACAATCAGTCGCAGAAGAGGCAGTAGCAGCCAAGTTAAGTGCGGCCGCTCAAAAGGATGATAGAACCAAGGTCAAAACCGCTAGACGAGTCACTGAAATCGAAGAGCGCAAGGTTAAGGTTACTGAAGAAGGTGCTGAAATTGAAACTCAGTGAAGACGGCAAAAATAGTTTTATCCTTTATACAAGCGTCACGGCAAACGTGGCGCTGCTACTTTTTTAGCTAAATCTCTCCACAAGAGAGTTTTTTGTGCTACAATAGAGTCATGTTAGATATAAATTTCATCCGTAAAAATCAAGAACTAGTAGCTAAATCTGCCAAGGAAAAGGGTTATTCTGTCGACATCTCCGAGCTCTTAAAGCTGGACGACGAGCGTCGGGATATTCTAAAGATTGTTGATAGCCTGAGGCAAGAACGGAATGAGATTTCCAGTCAAATGAAAGGTGGCAAGCCGAGTCCCGAGCTAGTTGCTAAGGGCAAAGAAATTAAGGAGAAGCTGGCTGAGGTTGAACCGAAGTTGTCTGAGATTGAGCAGGCTTTGAATGACGGCCTCAAGCGCGTACCTAATATTATTTTTGATGATGTTCCGCTGGGTGGCGAGGAGAATAACCTTGAGATTAAAGCTTGGGGCGAGAAAAAGGCTGAAGGCGTGGATCATTTAGACTACGCTATTAGCCGCGATTGGGTAGACTTTGAGCGTGGTGCGAAAGTTGCTGGGGCTAAATTTTATTACACTAAGGGTGACTTAGCTCTGCTCGAGAATGCACTCTTGCAGTTTGGTATTAATAAGGTAGTAGAGCATGGTTTTACCTTTATGATGGTGCCAGATATGGTTTCTTCGCGGGTGCTAGAAGGCTGCGGTTTTAACCCCCGCAGCAGTGAGCAGAGTGATGAGTATTTTGTGGAGGGCGAAGATTTAGCCATGATTGCTACTGCCGAGATGCCGCTCACTGGCTATCATATGGACGAAATTATCGATGAGAAAGATTTGCCTTTGTGTTACGCTGGGTATAGTGCCTGTTTCCGGAAGGAAGCTGGTACTTATGGTAAACATACTAGAGGCCTGTTTCGCGTACATCAGTTTAATAAGCTAGAAATGTATGCCTTCTGCCTGCCAGAAAAGTCCAAAGAAATGCACGAAAAGATTTTGAGCATTGAAGAAGAGATTTTGCAGGAGCTGGGCGTGTCTTATCATATCATTAGTAATGCCGCTGGCGACCTTGGTGCTCCGGCAGCCAAGAAGTATGATATTGAATATTGGAGTCCAGTTGACCAGAAATATCGCGAAATCACCAGCTGCTCTAACTGTACCGATTTTCAAGCGCGAAGCTTGAATATCAGAGTACGACGGGAGAATGGTGAGGTGGAAGTTTTGCATACTTTAAACGGCACTGCAATCCCATTTGCACGTATGATGGTGGTGATTCTAGAGAATTTTGCGCAAAAAGACGGTAAATTGCAAGTACCAGAGGTATTGAGACCATACTTAGGCGGAAGAGCCGAAATTTAGGAGCATTAGAGGGGAATGGTTAGGAGCGAACCAGGAGGCAATAAAAAAAGTGCTAAAAAAGCACCCTATACTTCTATTGTATCACAGAATGGCAAGAAAGTCAATACTTCAGACCAAAAATTGCAAGAAAACGCCCAAAAAATTGAACTTTTAGGTAAAAAACCGGCTAAACCTCTTGACAAAGGTCGAGAAATCCCAATTAGGAGTAAGAAAAGGAAGCGCAAACTGAAATCTGTAGTTGCAATGGCTAATCAAAAACTGCCGATTCGGCTGGCGGCTGTAGTGTTAGCGGGTTCAACTCTAATCTCAGCACTTCTGGGGATTTTTCGGGATAGATTGCTCAATTCTTATTATCTCGACACCTATCCTACCGGTATTGACGCTTATACTGCAGCCTTTACGATTCCGGATTTCGTCTTTTTCATTATGACTTCTGGTGCGCTCGCTGTCAGTTTTATCCCCGTTTTTAATCAGCGTTTGATTTCGGGTAATAAAAAATCCGCTTGGGAACTTAGCTCTAGCTTGCTGAATTTGATGGCAATTATTACGTTAGTGGCATCGGTAGCGATTATGTTGCTAGCTGAACCACTCGTGCGCTACGTGGTGGGTCCAGGCCTTGACGAAGCTGGTACTATCTTGGCGATTAGTATGATGCGGGTAATTGCAATCAATCCGTTCTTATTTGCAATTTCCACGATTTTATCGAGTATCCAGCAAGCTCTAGGGAGATTTGTGTTTTACGCCTTAGCGCCAGCCCTTTACAATGTCGGGATTTTGATTGGTATCACGTGCTTTACTGGTGGTATCAATATTTTTGGCTGGCAACTTTTTGAAGGTGGTATTATGGGTGTGGCAATTGGCGTGGTATTTGGTGCGGTTTTGCAGTTGGTTGTCAGTTTAATTGGGCTGTTCGGGCTGGGCTTTGACTACGAATTCAAGATTAACTGGCGCAATCAAGGTTTTCGGTCTGTGCTTAAGCTCTTGCCAGCTAGATCTTTAGATCAAGGGATTGATTATATCAATACGATTGTTAGCACAAACTTATCTTCGCGCATGGGTGCCGGCGCTCTGCGATGCTATCAGCAGGCTTCCAGCCTCTCGCAGATGCCAGTCAATTTGATTGGAGTGGCAATTTCTACCGCCTTCTTTCCAAAGCTTACCGAAGAGACTGGCAATGGCAAAGAAGAGGAATTCCGCAAAACTTTTCGCACTGCCCTTAGCACAATTATCTGGATTGCTTTGCCGGTAGCTATTATCGCTTTGTTTGCACGAGGTTATGTTGTCAGTTTTATTAAGAATGGTGGCGATCCGTTAATTTCGTCAATTCTTGCTACTCTGGTGGTGTCGATTTTCGCCAGTTCAGTTTTTCAGATTGCCGCTAGAGGGTTTTACGCACATCAAGACACTAAAACTCCATTTATCGTTTCGCTGGTGACGGTTGGTTCTACCATCGCTCTGTCAATTTTGTTCTCAATTATCGGTTGTGGTCCAGAAGGTCTGGGCTGGGCGCAGTCTATTGGTAGCCTAGCGGAGATTATGATATTGCTCGTAATTTTACAGCGTCGTGCAGAGGCGAGATTGCTCGATCCGCGTTTTTGGCGTAATTTTCGCCGTACGCTGTTTGCCACTGGTATCACTGGCTGCGTAGCTTATTCCATGACAAAGTTTTTCCCGCTAATGGCTACTGATGATTCTTTCTTTATCATCTTCCCGAAATTTTGTTTAATTACCGCAGTTTCGTTGCTTGCTTATGTCATTGCTGGCTATTTTCTGGAAATTGAACAGGTTGAGCCTATCGTCAAACGTCTCAAAAAGGCTCTATACAAGAATATAAAATAGGGATATAATATACTTATGGAAATCTGGCAGGGATTGATACTAGGCGCGGTGCAGGGAATCACAGAATTCATTCCGGTGTCTTCCTCTGGTCATTTGGAGATAGCGCAGCACCTAATGGGGCTTGGTGGAGATAGCTTTCATCTATTTCTAGAATTTATCAACCTAGGGACTTTGCTTGCTTTGCTGATTTATTTCCGCAAGCGTATTGTCCGAATTATTGAAAATGTTTTTCGGGAAAAGAATTATAAGCTAGCAATAAATATAGTTATTACCTGTATCCCAGCCGGTATCGCTGGGCTGCTGCTGTCAGATTTTATCGAGAATAATAGTTTTTTCTCAAGCTTATTTACGGTGGCAAGTGCCATGGGTATTGTCGGTTTGCTGATGATTTTTGTCGATAAGCTACCTCATATGTCAGATCTTAAGAATGAAGACCATCTAACTCCAAAAAGAGCACTGTTTATTGGTCTAATGCAAGTTTTTGCGCTGATTCCCGGCACTTCGCGGTCGGGGACTACGATTGTCGCGGGGCGAGTTGCCGGTATGGACTCAGAAAGTTCTGCCGAGTATTCCTTCTTAGCCTCAATCCCGATTATGTGTGCCGTTTGTTTCAAGATGTTTCTATCTGATTGTGGCAGGCAATATTTTGCGGATAATTTAGGAATTTTATTACTATCCAATCTTGTTGCCTTCATTGTTGGGCTAGTTGCTCTGAGGTTTGTACTTGACTATCTCAAGAAGCCGGAAACCTTACAGAGCTTTGGCCGCTATCGTGTAGTTCTAGCAGCATTAGTTCTCGGTGTAATGCTGATTATTGTCTAAGAGTGCATGCAAAAACGCCCGCTATGAGTCATACGATGACTGTTAGCGGACGTATTTTAATATAAGGTGCGGGCTATTATTGTACCAATCGATTAATATCGTTGATTGGCGAAAGCTGCTCAGATAGCACAGACAAGATGGTCTTGATTTCCGGCTTCAAACAAAACAAAATAATTTCGATAAATAGGATAACCAATAATAGGCCAAAGAATCTGTCCATCTCTTTCCGCATTGCGCGGAATATGATCGAAGTTGCCGTCACTGTAGCTACGGCTGCTACAACATACCTCATGTCAGACAAGCTCACTTTGCCGCAGACAACTAAAATCAACGACACGAATACGTCAATGGCAATAATACCTAGAAGCAAAATATTAACCTCTTTCTTTGCGCTACCTTCTTTCTTAAAATTCATCATATCTATAACCTCCTTCTTTTTTATTCCCCCACAAGGGTGGATATGACAAACTTGCATAACCTTTTATGGTTGTATCTCCATTGTAGCACACCATAAGCAATTTGTCAATAGGGAAAATACATTTTCTCTATTGCTGCTCCTCATATCACCAAGAATGCAAGCATTCTTGTATAGATAACGGCTTTCAGCCTCGCTTCGACTATGAAGTAGGCGAAGCGCTAATCCACCCGCTATGCGGGTGCGCGTTGATAGTTTTACGTTTTGCCATAAATTCTCCCTTCGTTATAATTAGAATAGTTCAGACCTAATCTAACGAAAGGAGAATTCATGGCAGAAAAAAGCTAATAGTTTGTCGCATACCAAGTGGCTATGTAAATATCATATAATTATTGTACCAAAATATCGAAGAAAAATAATTTATAATCAATATCGTAAGAGTTTGCAGGAAATAATTCGTCAACTCTGTGCATATCAAGGCGTAAATATTATTGAAGGTCATATGATGCCAGATCATGTGCATTTGCTTGTTAGTATTCCACCAAAAATGAGCGTATCTAGCTTCATGGGATATCTCAAGGGTAAGAGTGCCCTCATGATGTTCGATAAGCACGCAAATCTAAAATACAAATTTGGCAATCGTCATTTTTGGGCCGAGGGATATTATGTGAGTACAGTAGGTCTCAATGATGCTGCAGTTAGGAAGTATATTCAAGAACAAGAAAAGCATGATATAGCTCTCGATAGGCTGAGTGTTAAAGAATATGAAGACCCCTTCAAGGGGTAGCGAAGTAATCATAACAAATATTTAGGTTTGAACGAAGTAAAAACCAGCGCCTTGAGACGCTGTTGGTAATAAGCCCTTATAGGGCCGAGCAAACCACCCCTTGGAGGGGTGGTTTTGATTATTTCGGGCAGTTCAATACCTAAACCACAGGTTTGGCTGTTGCTGACTTCGTACCCCTGTGAGCATCACAGAAAAATATTAAGTCTATATGGGTTTAACCTCGTAGGAGACGAGAGGAATAAAAATGTTACACATTTTTATTCCCGAGACGACGCCCGAGGAGAAGCAACGTAAGTTGCTGAGGTTTGAGGAAAAGGATGAGAACGTCTATCTTGGCTATGGGGGTGCGAACCCTAGCACAACCGAGTATAGCTTGGATTTGAAACCCCTATTCAACAATACGTCTGGATATGTTCAAATGTATGACAGCTTGATGGGTGGTATGGGAACGGGCGGATGGATATGGGGCAATACTGCTTTTGATCACGCCAACTTGGGCTCGGAAATTGCCTACTCACGTCTTGATGTTAAGCCGAGCGTAATCAATGAACGACACCATGGGTTTTCTCTCCGCTACCAATGGCATAATGGAGAGAAAACCCGTACCAACTATTATTCGTACCAAACGCCATAGTAATCCTCGCAATATGTAAATATCGTCCCTGTGCGCTCGTCCAATTAATACTTGAAGAACCAATATTACCTAAATAGTTTCTTCTAATTTCCACTGAATCGGTATTGTTAAAGTAAAACGGCGGTAACATTGTATTATACCCTGAGTCGCTCGGGATTGTTGCGTAATAATCTGAGCCTTCCTTTTCCTCAAACCTAAACCCATATAGACTTATATATTATCATCTAGTTATAATTTAGTCTT
>CAZVTE010000019.1:0-12973 GCA_964629705.1 uncultured Candidatus Saccharibacteria bacterium
TCTATTGGGTAAGTAAACTAGCGGATGGTAATTGCTGGATGGTGCAGAACCTGGCACTGGATATTCCGAAAGAAGGACTTAAAGCCGTGGATACGGATATTGAGACGGATTGGACGAATCCGAGCGGAGCAACAATTAAAAATAATTTCTTTGGCATGGGTACCGATAATAATGCTTCGAACTCTTGGAATTTGGGGAAATATGTTTTATATAATCTGGAGTCTGGAGACGATTGTAGCTCTATTCCTAGCAGTGGCAATATAATGGATTGCCATAGAGTTCTACCATTTGATAATACACAAGATACACATTACCTATTAGGAAACTATTATCAATACAACGCCTTAACTGCAGGTACTGGAGAAAAAGCCCTTGGTGTGAGTGCTAGCGGTTCTATTTGCCCAAAAAACTGGCAATTGCCAAATGTAGACGGTGAAAAATCCTTTAATAGTATAAAGACGGCATACGACTTAGATAGCGATTCAGAGCCAGTATGGCAAGCACCATTATACCTCAACTATGCTGGCGACATCAATCCTTATTCAGGGTATCTAGACGGTATCAGTAACTATGGTAATCTATCCTCCAACTTCGGCGACAGTTCTGGTGAGAATATGAATTATCTATTCTTTGCTGTAAAGAACTTCAGTATAGAGGAAGCGCTGAGATATCTAGGTATTACTGTGCGTTGCGTGGCACGCTAGCTTAAAAATAAAACTATTAGACCTTAGAAATCCCACAGGATAAGCAGAAAGCTGAATGTGGGATTTTATAGCGTCTGAAGGCTAAGCTTCCTGCCAAAAACTGCAATTTGCACGTAAAACTTCTACGATAGTGTGAGTGTTTTAATTGTTTAGACATTGTATTATTTAGATTTTTGTGATATTATATAGATATATCGATGCAGAACGATTGCAGCTTTACAGACGAAAGGAGAAAGAATATGAGAATTTTAGAGAGTAAACACAACCCAATTGAAATCTACAGCTTTGGAGAACAGATTAAGCATCCGAAGTTAGAGAACCTTTATCATTCTCCAGCCCTGAAATTCGCAAACTCTGCTAATGTTGATGATAGACCTAAATTTACAAAGGATAAGCCTATGGTCTTAACAGTAGAACAACTAACAACACAGGCGGAAGTATATATCGGCGGAGAAAAAAGTTCCATAAAGGCCGATTCCCTATTGCGCGAAGAGCAAGACAGGTGGATTTTTTGGAAGTTGCACAGTCGGCCAGGTTTACTGGAAATGTCGTTTGCAGATAAGCAAAAGATTGAGAACCTCTCCAAGACATTACTGGTGGAAGCGAACGTACGACTAATCACTGATATTATCGTACAAATTAAATCTGTACCATGGTTACAAATTGATTTATTACAAAGTGGAACTGTTATGGAGGATTGGAGACATTATATCATTAAAGCCGGATACCTTACCAACGACAGAGCGCAGCCCGACCCAACACGTCAACTTCTTAATATCAGAGAACTAAACAAGAACGATGTGGAATTGCGAACTATCAATCTGACTGAAAAATTAGTATAACTTTATTCTTGACTTTTATAAGAATCGTTAGATCTTTAGAGGACCGTAGTCAGCACGGTCCTCACTTTATTTCTAATGTAGTTTGGCAGCAACTGGCATTTTGGCATCGGCTAGCAAAGGCTCAAGTTCCTTCTCTTCTAGGGTTTCGTGTTCAAGCAGCGCATTAGCCAATTTATCAAGTACAGCCTTGTTAGCCTTGAGAACGGTTTCGGCACGCATAGTGGCTTCGTCAGTCAGAACTTTCACTTCTTGATCAATAAGTTCAGCTGTCTTTTCTGAATATGGCTTACCAGCTGACAAGGAGTAATAGCTAGTTTCTTGCTCTGGGAAGACCATATTCCTGGTTTGCGAACCCATGCCTTCCTCAACAATCATTTCTTTGCTAAGCTCAGCGACATTTTTAAGATCGGAAGAAGCGCCAGTAGTAATAGCATCATTGCCAAAAATCAACTTTTCGGCAATCCGTCCGCCCATAGCACGAGCGAGAATATCCTTAAGTTCGTAGATGTTCTTATAGCTACGGTCTTCGGGAGGTAGAAACCAAGTGACACCACCAGTACGCCCGCGCGGAATGATTGTTACCTTATGAACAGGATCAGAATCTGGCAAGACATGGCCGACAATAGCGTGGCCAGCTTCGTGGTAGGCGGTAATACGACGCTCATTTTCATTCATAACCTTGCTCTTGCGTTCTGGACCAATGGCAACACGCTCAAAGGCTTCTGTGAGATCGGCTTTCGTAATCTTATTATGACCTTCGCGAGCGGCAGTGATAGCAGCCTCGTTGGCAATATTGGCCAAATCAGCTCCAGAGCTACCGGCGGTTTTAGCAGCAAGCGAATCTAAATCAACATCTTTCTCCGTAGGCTTATTTTTGAAATGAACTTTTAGGATTTCCAGACGGTCCTTTCTCTCCGGTAAAGTAACATTCACATGACGATCAAACCTTCCTGGACGAAGCAAGGCCTTATCCAACATATCAACGCGGTTAGTGGCAGCAATCACAATTACTCCAGAGTCGTTATCGAAACCATCCATCTCAACGAGAATCTGGTTTAAAGTTTGCTCGTCTTCACGGCCAGCGCCGCCTCGAGCATCGCGTTTATGCGCAACTGCGTCTATTTCGTCAATAAAGATAATCGATGGAGCATTTTTCTTAGCTTTGGCAAATAAATCTCGCACTCTTGAAGCGCCAACGCCAACAAACATCTCTGCAAACTCCGAACCAGAAATACTAAAGAATGGTACTGAGGCCTCACCTGCAACGGCACGCGCCATTAAAGTCTTACCGGTACCCGGCTCGCCAGCTAGCAATACACCACGTGGAATTTTAGCGCCAAGCTTCTCATATTTTTTAGGTTCTTTCAAAAAATCTACTACTTCCGCTAAGTCTTGCTTAGCTGCTTCATTACCTGCAACATCAGTGAACAAAACTTTTTTCTTGTCTGGACCATACAACTTCGCTTTCGCCTTGCCGAAACCCATAGATTGATTATTCATGGATTGAGCTTGACGCATCATGTAGTTAAAGAAGAAGACGACAATCAAAATCGGAACTAGCACTAGTGCGATATCTAGAGCATAACTCCAAAAGTTGGTAGCCTCAGCATATTCAATAGTAGGATAATGCTTGCGACAATCTTCAACTTCGTCACCATCAAGGCTAGAACAATAATCAACCAAACCTTGTTCATATAGAGTCCCAGAACCATCTTTTCTAGAGGTCTGAGAATAGTTTTTTTCGCCCTTGAGGGTAATCTTAAGTGTGTTACCTTCAACCGTAATTTTATCAATATCACTATCTTCACTATTCGCTCTAGCAATAACGTCAGAGAGCGGAACCTCTTCTACTTTCCTATCACTACCCATGTAGGTTGTAAGTGCACAACAACACAGGATTAACAGACAAATAAAAACTACCCAGCGGATAATATTGTTTCCCTTCTTCTCGGCTTGCTTCTTGTTGGCTGATTGTGGCACGAACACCTCCTATTGTCTATCGAATAATTTATATTAAGTAATAAATACATTTTAACCTAAGGGAGCGTAATTAGTTTCGTCTGCAAAACAGGGAAAATTTAATTGCACATAACTCTCTTTATTCCATTCTAGCATAAGATTAGAACATCGTCAATCACGATAGCTGAAAGTTTTTATTTATGAGGATTTGTGTGCTTGACGACCTTAGCTTCACGTATATCTGCGACTTGTTGTTTTACGCTTTCCATTTCAGTGCGATATTCCAATCTTGGTAGTGGTTGCACCTTTTTTCGTAAAAACTCACCCAGAAAACTCTTTTTACCCACATATACCCATGGAAATTCTTGTTTAATCAAGAGCATAATGGTTTCAATCCTGTTTTTAGCATTATTACCGTATTGCACTTGGAATTTTTCGCCATATATATTATACCAGGTGATTTTGTAACCAATAATTATAGTTTGGCTATTGGAGGTGTTCGAGCTATCTGTTTTAACAACTTCACTAGGCCAGATTATTAGCAAGTCGTCAACGTGGGTTAAAGTTTCTGGTTGTCCATTCACCATAATATATTCGTTACTCATAGACACCATACTATCGTTATAAATTAGATTTTGCGACAAAGTCTCCAGCATACCTGCAACTACCTTTGGGCTGCCGGAACGTCGAAACAGTTTTTCTTTCATAATAATTTTCTCGGGATGTTCAGTTAATATGTTCAAATGGTAGAGTACAAGTAAAACTAAGGTTATTCCAAGTAACCCTACAAAGATCAAAAAGGGTAACCACCAGCCCTGAAAAATTCCTGCAAGCAGTATCATAGCAACGCAGATGAGACAAATCACCTCTAACAGGACACGAGTTTGAAACTTTTGCCTAAAGTATTGAATAAGTTGTGCTTCTGTCCACGTTTTCATGATATTATAACATATATTATATATAATTTATTCTAAAAAGTCAATAATGAAGCAGGTTAATTAATTCCTTTTGCACGCAAAGCTGCATCGATATTATCTAATTCTCTAAAGAAATCCGTAAGTAATTTCAAGGTAATTTGCCTAAGCAACATGAGATTTAATTTTGCGTTTTTCGCTCTAATAGCCAGATTAATTTCCATAATTCTGCGCTTAAAAATAACCATCGTTGTCAAAGCCAGATAGATCACCAAAACTATTTCTTCAGTATTTACGTGTAATATTCTTAATGGTATAAAAAGAGTTTGTAAAACTTGACTGAGCTTATAAAAACTCATGTTCTGGGCATAAGTAGAGCTGACCATACAGACTAGCATCAGCTTAATGGCGATATAGATTGCGTATTCCAGACTATCAAACATAATATTAAAAGCTATTGCAAGAATGATAAAAGGGACAAAATGTAACATATTTTGCCAGATTTTATGAAACTTAACCTGGCTAATGCCGATAGCTAGTAGGTTTGTAAATAAAATTAGCAACATATATTGCCATAAGTTTGGTAAAAAGAAAATTAGCATTGTATATGCAATGAATAAAACAAACTTAAATACGAGCATTGAGAATTTCCTTGGCAAGCTTATCAGGAGTATATGAAATATTTTCAAATACCATACCACCATCTTCTAGCGATTTTACTAGTTGTAAAAGTTGCGGCAGTATAATATGATACTTTTCTAAGGTAGCTGTCTGATGCAATAACTCTTGAGCCGTAATATTAGCAACAAGTTTTTCTCGTGCTAAGATAAAGATTCGGTCTGCCAACAATAATTCCTCGGCAAGGTTAGTAACCAATAATATTCCTATGCCTTGAGTGCGCAGCTGTTTTAAGACTTGATAGATTGCCACCTTTCCAGCACTGTCTAGCATCGTAGTGGGTTCGTCGAGAATTAAATACTCTGGACTTCGAACTAGCGTTTCCGCAAGGATAATGCGTTGCTTTTGACCAAGCGAAAAGTGAGTTAAATCTGAATGTAGATATTGTAGCATATCCACAGTTCGTAGTGCCGCCTGGATTTGTGCTATTGGATTTTTGATATTTCGCGCTGCGAACATCATCTCGTCATAAACGTTATTGAAAAGAATTTGATTTTCGGGATTTTGAAAAACAATGCCGACTTTTTGAAAAATCGCATCATAATTAGATTTTTTAGCTACATCCAGATCATTTATTAAGATTTGTTTTCGAGCTGGCTTAATAATTCCGGCAAGAAGTTTACCAAGAGTCGATTTACCAGAACCATTCTGACCCACGAGAGTGACAATTTCGCCAGGTTGAAGGGAGAAATTGACCTCTCGAAGCACGTAACCACGAGAATGCGGATAGCGATAAGTTAAATCATTTACGGTAATCATCGGAGCATTCCTCGTTATATAAGTACTCTTGAGCAGGACGATACAAAACTTTTTCAACAATCAGAAAGGTAATAATCTGGATGGGAATCATAATGAGTTGTTGCACAATACGCATACCTACAATTGCAATAAAGGCTTTGCCCGTAGTGAGATATAACCAAAAAGAATTAAGGCCGGCGTGTATAGCAAAAGTAACAAACAACACCGCAAACACAACTTTTGCAAGATATAAAAAAGTTTTCTTAGTGCTTTGGTGCGCTTTGCAATGAAAATCAGCTGGTGATTTATATAAAAAGATACCATAAATTAAACCTGTGATGGCCGTACTCACGGTATAGCCAACAAAAAACGCACCCATCGGAAACAAGACTGCACCAATTAAATCCCCTAACACATCGATTAAGACTGTCCACTTCCAGCCGAGATAAGTTGCCGCTAACATCGTGGGCAAAAAGGCAAAACTAATCCTCATGATTGGCATCTTAAGCGATAAAAAGCGTGTTTGGATTATTAGTAAGGCTAGTAAACCCGCAGCAAGGATAATCTTTTTATTTCTATTCATATGCTTCCTTTCAGAGCGAATCGTCCGCTAGAAAAGAGAGCAAAAAACAGATTAGATTTAGTTCCCTAATTAGCGGAATGCGAGAATAAATTAGCGGTTTCCCTTGCCCCAGTGACAACTTCCCGTTCACTCGGTCTTAACTATTTATTCCCTACTCTAATTTTGAATTTAGTAATACTCACATTATAGCAGATTTAGCAAAAAACTAGTACAAAATTATGCTACGAGTACATTTTTATGCTATAATCATGAAAAAGCTGGAGGTATTTTGTTTAGCCAAATTGAAAAGAATTATCAGAAAAAACTACATGCTAGGCGGTTTTTGATGCACTTTTGGCCAAGAGCGATTCTAGTAGTAATGTTTTTCTTACTGTTAGATTTTATGCTCGGGCTGAAGCACTGGATAACTTATATCAGCGTAGTAGCGATTTTGTTGATAGTAGTGGCACTATTTTTCGCCAAAGAAGTACAGCTAGCCGGTCGAGAATTCGAAACAGTACGCGGTAGCAAAGGTTTTAAGAATAAGTTAAAAGCATATTATGCTGCGGACGATAAACGCCGAATCAACAACCTTGCACAGAATTTAGCAGAACATGCAATTCGCACTAAAAGTGATTTAGAGACAACGCTGACTTTTTATCAGTCGCGCTTACCACAAAACGTAAAACCGAATTTTTTGGAGTGGTTTTTAACAACGATTGTTACCTTGGCATCGATTTTAGTGGTAGCATACAACGATGAAGCCGGAAGTATTAATGTGCGCGAATTTGAATCGGCATTAGTAATCGCAGTAATCATTCTAGTGCCATTCATTATTGTAAAAGTTATTACTACTATTGTTTCGTTATCACATATTAACACAGATACAATCTTAGTGGAGGATTTAGCCTATATTTGCGTGCATTATGAAGAATTTGAGGCAACGTTAGCGCAAAGGTCTAGGTTGGATTCTCGAGATACATAATCTCTTTGCCAAGCTTAGCTGCATAATTAATTTCTTGCTGCGTGCTCTTTCCAATGTAACCGCCGACATTAACAACATAAAGAGCATCCGCCAAATCGATTTTGCGACGATGTAATTCGTCCAGTAAATCTTCTTCCTCGACAGTAAAATCTCGATTCATGACGTGAGGGGTAATGCCAATCACTACGTGGCCATACTCTAATTCTAGTTTCTCGTGCATTTCTTGAATCGTATCCCAGAAGCGAATTGAACCACTGAGAACGACAACCTTAGCTTTTATAAGTTGATTTTATCACGAAAAATCTAAAAATGGAACTAGAAACACTAATTACGCAGCGCCCTTAATTTTTTCCGCCAGATCCTTGAGCTCGGCGTCTTCTACGATAAATTTATCGAAATCACTCTGATATAGTTGATCTTGAATGACGCGATATTTTTCAAATTCACTTTCGGCGTGCAATTTTGCTTGCTCGGCACTGATTTTACCAGCTCCGGTGAGAATTTCCCCACCATTAAATTCAATAAAACCATCGAGGCGCTTCGCCCAGTCTGCCATCGTCATAGGAATATTACGCTGCGCCTGCAGCTCGGCATAATCCAGATACATAGCGACAAGGCGATTCAAGAAATTTAGTTCTTCGGCAGTCAAATAGTTTTTAGCTACGATAACATCTTTTTTGATAATTTTGCCAGTTGGATTACTCCAGTTAGTCAATCCCATGTGAGGCTGACCAGCATCAGCACGCTCATTGATAATCTCGGGGGCAGTGTGACGATGCACTGCATAATGCAACTTGTTCTGCACGGTAGCAAAAAATGTACGCGTGGTCTTGGACTTACTATCATAATCAACTGCAGTAGTATAAATATCAGTGATTTTTTGATAAAATCGACGCTCGGAAGCACGAATTTCACGAATACGCTCGAGCAACTCTTCAAAATAATCTTTGGTAAGCTTAGCACCATTCTGCAACCGCACATCGTCAATCACAAAACCTTTGATAGTATATTCTTGCACTACTTGATTTGCCCATTTACGAAATTCGACGGCGCGCTGATTATTTACCTTAAACCCAACAGCAATAATCATGGCGAGATTGTAGTGAACAATGTCGCGCATAACATTGCGTTTCCCTTCTTGCTGAACTATCCGAAAATTCCGGATAGTTGCTTCTGGAGTTAATTCCCCATCTGTAAAAATTTTCTTGATGTGATCACTAATAGTTCTGACATCAACGCCATAAATTGTGGCCATCATTTTTTGAGTAAGCCAAATGGTTTCGTCTTCGTAGCGAATTTCAAGATTCTCCTGATTATCACCAGTAGTTGCGACAAAAGTCAGATATTCGGCAGCGCCAGAAGGAGTAATTGGCGTGGCGCGCTTAGGATTATGCTCTTTCATTTTACCTCCGCGGTTATTTGATTGATTATAACATTTCTGAATAAAATATTCAACTACTTTAGAGTGTAATTTCTTCACCAAAATGCAAGTTCTGCGCAAAAGTTTCATCGTGCGTAGCAGCTAGGATTGCGCCTTGGTAGTTTTGCAAGGCAAGTTCAATATTTTCTCGCGCCCGAATATCAAGATGATTAGTAATTTCATCTAAAATAATTAAATCTAGGGGTGCTAGAATCAATTTGAGAATTGCCAGTTTGGTTAATTGTCCGCGAGATAAATTCCCTGCTGGTTTCTCTAGCTCAACAGGTGCAAAATCCATAGTGGAGGCAGCGCGATAAATTTCAGTTTTGGCAAAAGTTGGATTCTGTGCAATGAAGCTTTTAGTCAAATCAAAGGTAGTTCCGTTTTGCGAAATATAGCCAAACCGTAAGTTGTCATGCAACTTGATTTCTCCAGCGTCCGCCTTTTCTTTGCCTAGGATAATTTTAAACAAAGTGCTTTTACCAGTGCCATTTTTGCCCTTGATGCGCAAACGTTCGCCGGTATAAATCGTAAAGCTTAAATCCGAAAAAAGTACTTTTGGCGGAAAACTTTTGGCTAAGTGCGAAACTTCCAACAGCTTTTTACGATGCAAAAAGTTTGACGAAACTTGAGCTTGATAAGTTTTGCGCTCCGCCGGCTTTTCAACTTGAGAAAGTTGTTCAAGTTTGCTTCTAGTGGCGCGCAAAATTTTGCCAGCGCTGTTTTGGGCAGCACCACGCTTAGCATTATACCGCATGCGAGATTCGTCTTTAGTTTTATCAAACGCACGACGATTACTTTTGTGCGCACTATCACCAGCATGTTTTAATTGCTGCTCTAATTTCTGTTTTACAGACCGAACTTTTGCATAATCCAACTGCATTTGATGACGCCTTTCGGTTTGACGCGCAATAAAATCAGTATAGTTGCCCGTAAAAATTTCGGCTTTGCCATTTTGTAAATGCAAAATCCTATCTGCAATTTGGTCAATGAAATCGCGATCGTGACTAACAATCAAAACTAACCCGCGATATTTTGCTAAATTTCTAATTAGCCAAAGTTTCGTTTCAGCATCGAGATTATTAGTCGGTTCATCAAGCAAAAGAATTGCAGGGTGACAGCGAAAAAGTTCGACAAGCTTAATTTTAGTGCGTTCACCACCAGATTTATCTACCAAATCTTCCTGCGATTGATGTAGAAAACCAATATCACCTTTCGTTTGAATAGCGCCCGTTTCTGGAGGCAATTCTCCAGCAATTATTTTTAGTAAAGTAGTTTTACCAGCACCATTATCGCCGATAATAGCAACTTTTTCTGGTGCAGTGAAAATCAGATTTAGGTTTTCGAATAGGTTTTTGTTTTGATAAGCAAAGCTAAGGTTAGAAATTTGGAGCATAAATTACCTCATTTTTTAGGTTGATAAAGATTTTTGAGATAAATTTAAGCTTTCATAATTCAATTGTAGCACGTTTGGAAAAGTTTTGGTAAAATTTGAAAAATTTGGCGCGTTTTTAAGTTTTACAGGGGTATATTCCTTAATTAAAATATAGACAGTGTCCGACTTTTTGTTAAAACAGTCAAGTGACCACTTGACTGTTTATTCCCGATTTAGCGCAATCTGAAGTTGCGGGTTGTTTTTTGGCAACTTTTACGCTTCTTTTTGGGTTTTTTGTAGTAATTCGTCTTTGGCAGTAAGCCATTTTGCCAACTCACACTCATTCAACCATGAATCCTGTTGGTGCACTTGATAGAATTTAATTTTACGATTAATTAGCTGCAATTTTGCGGAGTAAAACTCAACTGCATTAAAATGTGCTTGCCAAAAAGTTTCAAGCAAAGTACGATATGATTCAACATAATGAACTTGTGGCGAAGCTACTTGCAATTGTTTCAAAAACCAAGCAAACATGACTTGTTGAAAATCTGGATTAGCTTGCTGATAAATTTGTTCCCAACTCGCTAGAATCTGCTCGGAAAATTGTTCAATCTCACTATCACCATCGAGAGGCGTATCCAGAAATTTTCGCATAATCAGATTAACTACCGCAAAAGCCTGATCAAGTTGATGATAGCGTAAAAACATTTGCGTATAAGTGGCTAGATACTTTGACATTTCGTATAGAAAATTACAAACTTCATGGCAAGCAACATAATTATTAGTTCCAAGAAAAGCGTAACAAACTTTAGCGATTTCATGACGAATTTCAACGAGTGTTTTTAAATCTTGATGGTTCGGAAGAGCTGTAGTTAAAACTTGATTATTTTGTTCCCAATACATTAAAACTGCAGCAGCATGTTTGCAATTATCGCCCGTCTGAAAGAATGGACAGTTACATTTGAAGGCTATAACTTGATTATGCTCATCTATTTCAAAATAAACGTTATATTTATGGCTGCCTTGCACCGTAGCATGATATTGATTAGTACAAATAGTATCAATTTCGCTGACGCAACCATTATGCAAATATGCTTCTCCACGCTCAAGAATTTTCTGATTAAAAATACGATGCCAATTATTCATGGCGTATATTATATATGACTGGGTTTAAAAACTAAAGCATGAGCATCTAAGTTCTGTTTAGATAGACGGGTTAGAGCTTTTATAGTAAAATGTATGTAAGTTTTGAAAGGAAGAAATAATGCAGCACTTATACTTAACCTCCAGTTTTCGTGGAAAAGGCGTGGCGGAATTAGTAATGAATGATATTGAAAAGCTACTTGGTAAACCGGCAGAACAAATTCAAGTTTTATATGTCACGACGGCAGGAAATTTGCATCCAGAAAATCAGCGTAGCTGGATAGATGATGGTAGAAAAATTTTGCAAGAGCGAGGATGGCAAGTTTTTGATTACGATATCGCAGATAAAACTGAGGTGGAAGTTAAAGAAGTTGTTTTGCAAAATGATGTGATATTTGTACAGGGCGGACAGTGTATCTACATGTTGGAGCAAGCCCAAAAGTGCAATTTTGGGGAAATTGTAAAGCATGCACTTGCTGAAGGTATGCCCTATATCGGCGAGAGTACCGGTTCAATTATTACCGGCAGAGATATTTCTTCATATCGCTATCTAGCAAAAGATAGACGCGAAAATCCGCCAGAACTCAAAAGTTATCAAGGTTTTGGTCTGGTGAATTGCTTAATTAAGCCGCACTGGAACAATCCAGAGAAATTCGATAAATATTCCGCTGCTATTATTAATAATTTCGAAAAGTTTTTTAGAATCGAAGAGCCAATAATCTTCCTAAATGATAATCAACTAGTTTACGTGGAGGGTAATCGTTTTCAGATTTGGGAAGGCAAAGACACATAAGGACAGTATTAATGAAAACAGAAAAGAAGTCGGATACTACAGTAAGTTTGTGGACGCGAATTTACCAAACGCTCACGAAGAAACAAAAACGGAACTTTGTGATCATTTTGATAATCATGCTGGTTTCTGCAGCCTTGAGCCAGCTACTACCGGTGGCGCTAGGTGATTTGACTAATAATGTACTGAGCGATGAGAACGTATCTTTTGTTAGCGTAGTGCCGTTTTTAGCGTTTATTCTTGCAGTAACAATAGTAAACGAGATTCTGAAAAGCTACAAAAAGACAATCACACGACAATAGTTTCTATTGCGCACCGCCTGTCAACCCTAGAAAATTGCGATTCAATTATCGTGCTAAATGAAGGGAAATTGCCCAGCGTGGCAAATTCACTGAACTGAAGGAGACGCCAGGGCTATCCCAAGATATTTGTTATGGACGCATGAAATAATCTAGTTGGCAGATTTTCTGAGATATAAAGTCGGTATGGGTTTAGGTTTGAGGAAAAGGGAGAACAAGACTGGGATGGCTATCACAGCGAGATTACTACAGAGAGTTATAGCCTAAGCTTACTACCATTTGTAATGGCAGCATCTGGTGAAATATTACCAACAGCCTCTCTCGGTTATGCAGGTTCAAATTTCACAATTTGGTCTAGTAGCTCTGACATATATAATTCTTCTTTTACAATAGTATTCAATATTTTTAAAGTCGTTCCAACTCGTTATTTTGGGCAGCTTGAAGGTTTTTCTCTGCGCTCCATCAAAACCACTCCTTAGACTTCAAAATTGAGCTATCCTGAATCTTTTAGCATAAAAGTGGATAAGGATGACACTTTTCCTAAAACGCTTTTGTTTAGGTTAA
>CAZVTE010000020.1:0-12378 GCA_964629705.1 uncultured Candidatus Saccharibacteria bacterium
CTACTTTATTACTAATCATATTACCCTTCACCCACTTTACTTTGTGCGGAGTGGGGGTATTACGGTTGGACCAAGTTACGGCACGGAGCCAGCTGGATTTGCACATTGGATGGGCATTCACGGCTTTCTAAGACCATCAACGTCACTACTGGATAGTCCAGGATTTTCTTACATTTTTCAATATGGTTCAGGGTATTATAACTCAGCCGGTAATTACTTCCAGTGGGGCGGATTTTCTCTCCGCAGGCTAGCGAATTAGAATTATATTCCATGAAAAAAGAACACAAGATGATAAATCTAGCTCTTATTTTTTAACTACAAAGTGCTTGCCAAGACTCGGTAAGTGTAATACACTAGTAATATATGTCTGAATCAGAGCAAAATCACACTACAGACGAAAAGCCAAAACAAAAAGGCATTGGTCGTCGCACACTCCACTATTACTGGCGAGAAATCGTCAAATACAAGTGGTATTCTTTGGGCTGTTTTATTTTAACCCCAATAGTAGTCTTTATTCGTGCAATCTTGGCGCCACTGATTTTTGCTGATTTAATTGAAAAAGCTTCCATGGGCTTACCAATGGAAGAGATGCTGAGCCTTGCGCTGTCAGAAGTTATTGGCTTTATGGTGATTTATATTATTAATAAAATGGTGCTAGAACAATTGCGACTTTATCTCTGTTGGAAGATGGAAGTCTTGGCGATGTATGATTTGTCCAATCTTTGTTTCAATGTCATTTGCGAGCAATCAATGCAGTTTCATAGTGACCGCTTTTCGGGGTCGCTAGTCTCGCAAACTAATAAATTTGTTGGCTCTTTTGAGCGTTTAGTAGATGTCTTTATTTGGGATTTATGGCCGATGCTAGTTCATATTATTATGATTGTCTGTGTATTGGCTGGACAAGTGCCTTGGTTTGCAGTAGGAATTATTGTCTTCGTCTTGATATATTCAGTAATTGCTGGGCTATCTTCGGGTAGAATTTCCCATCTTAATAATGAGGCAGCCGAGGCAGAGACTAAACAGACTGGTCAGCTAGCTGATTCAATCTCAAATATTATTTCAGTCAAGTCATATGCGCGCGAACAGCATGAGTTCAAGCGTTTCGCGGATTTTTCCGGCAAAGTTTTAGTCGCTAACAACAATCTAATGGGTGCAATTATTAAGCGAGATACTTTGTTTGGCTTGGTGCAGGTGGGGATTAATGCTTTGCTTTTGGTTTTCTTAATGTGTGGTCGCGATTGGTTAGGAATTTCGGTGGCAACGCTAGTCTTGATTGTGAATTATTCTCAATCTATCATGGGTGAGCTCTGGAGCGTTAATAGTATCTTTAAGAACTTTAATCGCGTTTTTGGTGATGCTTATGAAATGACTATTATTCTCGATACGGTGGATGATGTAGTCGATAGCGATAACGCTAAAGACCTTGTTCTCACAAAAGCAGAGGTAGATTTTAAGGACGTTACATTTAAGCACAAGGATGCCAAAGAGCCGATTTTTGAGCATTTTAACCTTGATATCAAAAGCGGTGAGCGAGTAGGTTTGGTGGGTGTCTCCGGTTCTGGCAAGACTACGCTTACCAAATTATTATTGCGTTTTGCTGATGTTGATAAAGGTGAGATTCTAGTGTCTGATGAGAATATTAAGGATATTACTCAAAATTCTCTGCGCGAGAATGTGGCTTATGTTCCACAAGAAACATCGCTATTTCACCGTAGTATTGCCGAAAATATCGCTTACGGTCGTCCAGATGCTAGTATGGAAGATATCAAACGAGCTGCTTACCTCGCCAATGCTCACGAATTTATTAAAGACATGCCAAATGGTTATGATACTTTGGTGGGTGAGCGTGGAATTAAGCTCTCCGGCGGTCAGAGGCAGCGTATCGCGATTGCTCGAGCAATTCTTAAGGATGCGCCAATCCTAGTTTTAGACGAAGCTACTTCAGCGCTCGATTCCGAATCTGAAGCTTTGATTCAAGACGCCTTGTCTAAGTTGATGCAGGGTAGAACTAGCATTGTCATTGCACATAGGTTATCTACGGTGGCCGAGCTTGACCGGATTATTGTGCTAGAGAACGGCAAAATCGTTGAACAAGGAACGCATCAAGAACTATTGAACAAGCCCGATGGTGTTTACAAACATCTCTGGTCTCGCCAATCCGGTGCTTTCTTCGAAGAAAACCAAAATTAAGCAAGAAAATAAGGTTGCCAACACTGAAATATGTTTATGGCAACCTTTTTTTGATAAAAGAGCAAAATGCAGTAGCTATCTAGCAGCTCGGTGCTGCACAGCTTTATTGAAATTGATAATCTCAGCCTTCGGGCTACGAACTTCATCTGCTAGGCACTGAATCCGGTTAGCGAAATTTACATCCGCCGCGAAAACCTGGGCTAAGACTTGCTGCTCTTCGTCGCTGAAGTCTAGCCAAGTGTCAACGCCGTCTTCGCTCAAAACCAGACCGCTAGCCAGCAAAGCCTGCCCTAGAGCGCTCTCTTTCAGCTTGCGCCGCTGCAAAGCCAGCTTCCCCATCACCGCTGCCGGATCGAGCTTATCACTCATGATAAGGCTGATGTTCCGGAATTTTTCCGGACATTCCTCATCTAACAGCGTGCAACCAGCGAGTAGCCCAGCTACATCTTCTGGGTGCTCTTGTGCTAGCTTGCGACACTGCCGACATTTCAGCATACAAGCTTGTTCGAGCCGAGCAATACGGCAGAGCTCAGTCTTCTTAGAGACGAGGTTAAGCAAGCGATATAACCACTTACCGACTCTGGCGCACACCACAAGTCCTGGCACGCTTACTAGAATTGCCCATTCCCAGAACGATGGTCTATTACTAAAGCAAAAATCCACCATCTGGGATGTCAGATTCACCACCGGAAAGAACAGTGGTAACACCCAGCCGGCGGCAATGGCAATTATACCTCTGCTTTGCTGGTTCTCCGACCAGAGCTCGGTATACTTGCAACTCAGCTGTCGAAAGCGAAAATAACTCATTCCGACTGCTATGGCGACAGACACTGCGCTCAACACGCAGAATGCTGCTATAAAATATAAATTCTTGGACATAAAACCCCTCCTTCTCTTTTTTTCAAAAAAATTCACGTCCAGCATAGGGAAATACCCTACTATCTCTATTGTAGCACACATCATTAAAAAAGTCAACCCCTAATGCTTAAAATCAGTATAAAAATATGCTTTTACCATTTTAATCTCTGTAAAAAACAATCAAAATTGCAACTAAAAAGCTAAATCCAGCCAGCATAAAAACTGGAACTGTCAAAAATCCGTAAAATCTAGGAATTTATCCCCAAAATCTCCAAAAATTGTTACAATAAGTGTATGCGACCAAGCTATTTTTTCTACGATCTTGAAACTTCTGGACTAAACCCTCGGGGTGACCGGATTATGCAGTTTGCGGGCCGGCGTACAGATATGGATTTTCGACCATTGGGAGATCCGGTAAATTTGCTAGTGGAAATGCCAAATGATACTTTGCCTAGCCCAACCGCGATTATGGTAACCGGAATCACACCACAGGCTTGTAATCAAGATGGGATTTCTGAGCGGGAGTTTTGTCGCTTCGTGGTGGAAGATATGGCGGCGCCAAACACCGTGATTGTGGGCTATAACTCGGTACGGTTCGATGACGAATTTATGCGTAGCACTCTGTGGCGGAATTTTTATGATCCTTATGCTTGGCAGTGGCGAAACAAGCAGAGCCGATGGGATCTCTTGGATGTAGTCCGAATGACTCGCGCCTTGCGTCCAGAGGGCATTGAATGGCCAGTGACAGAAGATGGCCGAGCCACCAACCGTTTGGAGCTGATTACGAAACTAAACGGAATCTCGCATGAGCACGCACATGACGCGATGAGTGATGTTGAAGCGCTAATCTCGGTGACTAAACTGATTAAGGAAAAGCAACCACAATTGTTTGATTATCTTTTTAACATGCGACTTAAGCGGATGGTGAAGAAACTTGTGAATGCGGATAAGGCGCAACCGTTTGTCTACGCCTCGGGGCGCTACCCAGCGGAATTTGAGAAAACTACGGTAGCCTATCCTATTGCAAAAAGTAAGAATGATAAGGTGCTGGTATTTGACTTGCGCTATAATGTGAATGATTTGCTAGAAACCGAAAAGGAACGTCGCGCAGAGATGGAAGAGCTAATGCAAAAGGAGAAGGGCTTGACTCTGGAACAGGCAATGTACAAAGTTTTGGAAGGGAAATCCCATGGCGATATTAAGCGTCCGCCATTCAAAAAGAATTTCTTTCCAATTGTGAAACAGCTGCAGTATAATCGCTGTCCAGCGGTAGCGCCAATTGGAGTATTAGAGAAGGATAACGGCTGGAAACGGATTGGTCTGACGAAACTGCAGATTGATCAAAATCTAGAAGATTTATTGAAAAATCAAGAATTTCTTGACCGTGTCATTGAATTTGACGAGAAATATGGCGATAGGTATCAGCCGGCGGTTGACCCTGAATCGGCGCTCTATGATGGCTTTTTAGATCAAAAAGACCAAACTATCTGCGCAGCGGTGCGGAGTGCAGGGAAGGAGGACATGAAGAAATTTCACCCTAATTTTGAGGATTCACGGTTGGCTGAGCTCCTCTCGCATTATAAGGGAAAATACTATCCAAGCAGCCTTAGTGCAGATGAAGCTGCGGAATGGGAGGCGTATCGCACTCAGCGTCTGAACTCGCAAATGCCGAAGTTTACCAAAGAGATGCAAATGATTCAAGGTGTATTGGCGAAAAATAATAGTTATAATGGTAAAACGGCTGAAGAGTGTAATTATCTACTGGAAGAACTTTCTCTCTGGTATCAGAGCTTATTGCCAGAAGATGTATAAGAATATACGCAATTTTTAGCTACTTTTTGTGGTTGTGTGGTATAATGAAGATGTCTTATGTTAAATCCAGAAATCTGTAGCAATGCATTTTTTGGTTGTATAGAAAATTGCAGATTATTGTAAAAATCGAGAGTAAGCGGCACCACGCTGTAGCGATTTTTGCATTTTTTGCAGATTTAGTTATGGATTTGGCATAAGACACCATGTGGTGTCGCTTTTTGTTCAGCTGGGACCTTTTTCTTTCGGTGAAAGAAAAAGGTAGCCCAACTCCAAAAAGAAAGACAGCAAGATTTGAACTTGAAGAGCGCGGTCTCCAAGTTCAAATAATATATAAAATATATTTTCTTGGCGCGACCAAACAGGAAGCGATATCCGCAGGGTGTCTAATACCAACCCAAAAAGAATAGGAGGTTATGCTTATGCATAGGCTTAAACATAGTAAATCTAATCGGGGAGGCTTGCGCCAGCGCTTGACAGTCGTCAAGCACGCCAACATAGTTGGCGGGGCGAGCGCAGTGGCGCTCGGCCTGCTGGCGCTAGCCGTGGTCTCGCCCAGCGTCACGGAAGGCGTGAACGCGGAGGAGCTCCAAGTTAACCTGAAGGTGGTAGATAATCTCTCCGTCAAGTTGAGTAGCAATGCTATCAATATGGAAGTAACACCAGATATTGATGGCAGCTTTGTCTCAGCTAAGAATGACATTACACTTGATGTAGAGACTACTAATCCCACTGGCTATAAACTCTATATGTCGACCAAGGATGGCGTATCAGCACTTACGAACACTGCTGGTGATACAATAGAAAGTATCGCGAGTAGTAATATGATGGCCAGTAGTTTTCCGATGAACACTTGGGGATACAAAATGAGTATCGGTGGCGCTACTCGCGATACTTACGATAGTATTCCTAGCACGCTCACTACGCTAGATAGTGAAAGAAAAGGTAAAGAAACCTATAGCTTCAACTTTGGTGCTAAAGTGAATGGTGCTAAGTCTGGTACTTACACTAACACATTGGTCCTGTCTGCTGTCGCTAATCCGTCTGAGCTCGCCACTCTCACGGATCTTACATATATGCAGGACATGCGTCCTGATATATGTAAGAACACTACCATTCCAGCTGACCTCAAGAATCCCATTACTAAACAGCTGACTGATGTCAGGGATGGTAAAAAGTATTGGGTATCTAAGCTTGCTGATGGGAATTGTTGGATGGTACAGAATCTAGCGTTAGACATTGATGCGGAAAAAGGTCTATCAAAGAATGATACTGATATTACGAAAGATTGGAATAGTAGTTCTACTTATCCACCTACCCAGACAGAAACAGAAGTACCAGAAGTTGTAGATACCGATATAAGTAAAATATCAACGACTACTACTAGAAGTTGGGATTTGGGGGAATATGTATTAGTTAATCCTACTGATGCCACCGCGTGTAAAAATACAGGTGGTATAAAGCCCGAAGGTGTCACCGACGATGGCTATAATTCCGTTTGGTCTGGTGGGAATCTAGATAACTGTAATCGCGTAGAGAAATACACTGGTGCTTCAAACCAAGACACGCATTACCTTATCGGCAATTATTATCAGTGGAATGCTGCTACTGCTGGAACAGGAGGCACTTTACAAAGTACGGAAACAGAACTTAAGAATGCGAGTGGCTCGATTTGTCCAAAGGGATGGCAGCTACCAACGGTAGATGGTGGGGCAGAAGAAGCTAGAAGCGCCACTAGGTTCACTCAAAGTTACTTTGATAAATATGGTAATACGACCTTCTCGAATCTCTTCAATGCTTACGGATATGCCTTCCCGAATCCTACAGATGATATGAATACGCCAAATATCTATGGGTCTAGTGCTCAAAATGGTTATATTATTACCACTGTACCATTCTTCTTTTCTCGTGCCGGGGCTGTCAGTCTTAGCACGGGCTCCATGAGGACTATGGGTCGCAATGGCTTCTACTGGTCTAGCGTAGCCTCTAATGATGCCTCTAAGGCTTACCATCTCTATTTTACCAGTACTCCTATCTACCCATCCTACTCAGACTACCGCGGGAGCGGTTTCCCTATCCGTTGCCTAGCTCGCTAAGAGCTCCTCTATTATTGCCCCAGAATACCTGTCACAATTGGCGGGTATTTTGGCTATTTTAGTTTTTATAAAATATCTGGCGGAGCTCTGCTACTGGAAAAAATCTGAAATTATATCAAAATAACCATTGACATTTTGAGAAACCTGTGCTACAATGGAGATAAGACATGAAAATTGCCCCAGCATTTTGACGGAGTATAGCTAGAATTGAAGTCCCCAAGGGAAAATTGAGAAGCAGGACTTCCTTTTTCTGCAAAAATTTGGTATAATACAAGGAGGATGAATGACGGTTTTATTAGCATACGCGGTGCGAGGCAACATAATCTTAAAGACTTGAATGTTGATATTCCACGTGACAAATTAGTAGTTTTGACAGGGCTTTCTGGCAGCGGTAAGTCTAGTTTGGCTTTTGATACGATCTATGCAGAAGGGCAAAGGCGCTACGTGGAGAGTTTGTCAAGTTACGCTAGAATGTTCCTTGGTGTGATGGATAAGCCAGATGTAGATAGTATTACAGGTTTGAGCCCGGCAATTTCGATTGATCAGAAGTCTACTAGTCGTAATCCGCGCTCAACGGTTGCCACTGTTACCGAAGTTTATGACTATCTCAGATTACTTTTTGCCAGAGTGGGCGTGCCACATTGTCCAATTTGTCACCGTGAGGTGTACCGGCGTAGCATTCAAGATATTATTGATGAAGTTATGAAGTTGCCACTAGGGAGTAAGCTAATGTTGCTGGCGCCGCTGGTTAGTCAGAAGAAAGGTAGTTTTCAGCATATTCCAGAGCAGTATATTTCAAAAGGCTTCTCGAGAGTCAGAGTGGATGGGATTATCTATACGCTAGACGAATTTCCAGAACTTAATAAAAACGACCGTCATGATATTGATATTGTAGTGGATCGATTTGTGTTGTCGCCAGAGCTAGAGAGTCGTATTTCGAGCTCGGTAGAGCAGGCGCTGGAGCTGGGGCAAGGTATTATTAAGCTTCTCAAGATTAATGATAACTCCACGGCGGTAGGCGAGAATAAAACTGGTGATGACCCTGAGATTCTGACTTTTTCGCAGCGCTATGCTTGCGAGCTACACCCAGATGAGCTGATTCCAGAGTTAGAGCCACGGTTATTTAGCTTTAATGCTCCGCAAGGAGCTTGCCCGACTTGTACTGGTCTCGGTACACGAATGGAAATTGACCCAAATTTAGTGCTTAACCCAAATCTTACTATCGCCGAAGGAGGAATCCGTCCATTCAACCGCGTGACGCAGGAGAGTTGGTGGCTGAAACGTCTTGAGGCTGTGGGGGAGAAAGAGGGTTTCTCGGTACATACGCCGATTGCGGAGCTGAGTGAAGAGAATATTCAGAAGATTCTCTACGGTACTGGTAAGACTAAGTATAAGGTGAGTGTAGGTGGTCATGGTAAATGGGGTAATGGTGCAACTTATGAATCTACTTATGAAGGCGTGATTCCAACGCTTGAGCGCCGCCACAGGGAGACGGACTCGGATTTCGTGAAGAAGGATATTGAGCGATTTATGCGTGTGCACGAGTGTCAAACTTGTCATGGCGCCCGACTCAAGCCAGCAGTTCTAGCAGTCACAGTGCATGATTTGAGTATCGTTGATATGTGTAATATGGATGTAGATGCAACTCTAGAAGTCTTAAACAAGGACTTGCATTTCACGGAAAGTGAAGAAATGATTGCGGCACCAATTATCAAAGAGATTCGGGAACGAGTGCAGTTTATGCAAGATGTTGGGTTGGGGTATCTGGAGTTGGGGCGAGCAGCCAATACACTTTCTGGTGGTGAAGCTCAGAGAATCAGGCTAGCGACACAGATTGGCTCGGGCTTACAGGGTGTGCTCTATGTGCTGGACGAGCCAAGCATTGGCCTACATCAGCGTGATAATGATAAATTGATTGCCACCTTAAAACACCTGCGCGATTTGAAAAACACCGTGCTAGTAGTGGAACATGACGAAGACACGATGCGCGAAGCAGACTTTATCGTAGATATTGGCCCTGGAGCGGGCACTAACGGCGGTCGCTTGATTGCCGCTGGTACGCCAGCCGAAGTAGCCAAGGTGGAAGATTCTATCACTGGGCAATATTTGTCCGGCAAGAAGACTATTGCCGTACCGAAGAAGCGTCGCAAGCCCAAGAAGGATCAAGAATTAGTGGTAGTAGGCGCACGCGAGAATAATCTTAAGAATATTGATGTTCATTTTCCGCTTGGCGTAATGACGGTAGTGTCCGGAGTGTCTGGTAGTGGTAAATCAACATTAGTGAACGACATTTTGGCGAATGAGCTGCTAGCGAGGTTGCACCGTGCGCAGACGGTGGCAGGGCTACATGACCGTATCGATGGTATTGAGTTCTTGGATAAGGCGATTGTGATTGACCAGAGCCCAATTGGGCGTACGCCGCGCAGTAATCCAGCGACTTACACAGGAGTGTTTAATCAGATTAGAGAATTGTATGCTAAGCAGCCAGAAGCGGAACTTCGTGGTTATAAAGCTGGCAGGTTTAGCTTTAATGTGAAAGGCGGTCGTTGTGAAACTTGTCAAGGCGATGGCGTCAATAAAATCGAAATGCACTTTTTGCCAGATGTTTATGTAACTTGTCCAACTTGTCATGGCAAGCGCTATAATCGCGAAGCCCTGGAAGTAAAATATAAAGGCAAAGATATTGCCGATGTACTCAATATGACTATAGACGAAGCGGTGGAGTTTTTCGAAAATATTCCTGCTATTATCAATAAGCTGAAGACGATTCAAGAGGTGGGGCTTGGCTATATTAGGCTAGGGCAACCAGCTACTACTTTCTCTGGTGGTGAGGCGCAGCGCATCAAGCTGGCGACTGAACTCGCGCGGAGAAGTACTGGCAAAACTCTGTATATTTTGGACGAGCCGACTACTGGCTTACACACCGATGATGTGAATCGTTTGCTGGGGATTCTGGGCAAATTGGTGGATGGTGGCAATAGTATGATTATTATTGAGCATAACTTACACGTGATTAAATCCGCTGACTGGGTAATCGACATGGGACCAGAAGGTGGTATTCATGGCGGCCAGGTAATGGCGACAGGCACTCCAGAAGATTTGGCAAAAAATAGCGATACTCCTACCGGTAAATATTTGAAGGATATTCTGGGGAGATAGTTCACCTTGATTCTGTGTGACTACTACTTCGAGAAGCATCCCGAAATCGTCAATCCTAGGGAAATCTACTAAATAAAATATCACCAGTCAATCACTGGTGATATTTCGTTAGAGCTTTTGTCTATTCGCTAGCTTCTTTCTTGCGATGCATGATGCGGCTGACAATCCAGAAAATTATCATAAAGATGATCAAAAGTACGATAAACAAGAACCAAATCGGGCAGAGAAAGACTAGCTTCTCAACGGTCGACTCATCGTCAAAGATCTTTACCGTTTGCCGTACACGGAAAATACCTAGTTGTGGTGCACCATCCCAAGATATCTGGTTGAACCGCTTAGTTTCTGGGAAGACTACCGAAGAATCAGGTGTTTCCTCGTTAGTAAAGACTTCTTCGTCCGAGAACAGCGGGAAAACTTGCAACTTATATTCCGCCGCCGTGTAGACATTACCGGTATTCTCTACGATAGAAGTTGCACTAATCGGCGGTTTGAAGAGAAAACTCGGAATCTTATTCTCTAAGACTTTACCGGTCTTGGTAATCTCGCCATCGACGTTAGTATATATGATGTAGGCAAGTTGCTTGGAGGCTACAATCGCATTGGCTTCACTAGTCTCATTATTCTTCATAGTAATAAGAATTGCTCCAGCCTGAGCACCGCCGTGTTGGTCTTCTGGTATATTAATGGTATACTTAATATTTTCCTGTCCACCAGCGTCAAGCTCACCTTCTTCTTTGCTGACCGTAATCCAGTCCTTTATATCAGTATAGTTGGTTTCCTTGGTGAAATCTGGATCATACTGTTCATTAGTAACCGAATATGGTGCAAAAGAAATTTTGTATTCAAATGTTGTATTGCCGAGATTATGTATCTCAAACTCGCCCTCAAGTATATCGCCTGGTTTCGTTGTATCAAATGATTCATAGGACGGTGAAATCGCTAAGCGTTTTACTGGCGAATCGTCCTCTGCGTAGGTCGACATACTAAATCCAAAAGCAGTCATTATCAAGCTTGCTATAATCAACAATACGCTCAAAAAACTTAATTTTATTTTATGTTTCATTTTCCTCCTTAATTATTATATATATTATAGCACACAGAAGCTGGTTTCTGAAAGATAACTTTATTAAGCCAATAAAAAAGTGCTCCCGTAGGAGCACCCTCTAGTAGAAACAATTAATCTAACGGATTTGTATCTGTAATATCAGAAGCGGTAAAGGTTACTTGCCCTGTATACTCACCAGCTGGCTGACCATCTTTAACGACCGCACCGAAAGTCACCGTAGTCGCTACGCCATCATTTGTAGTAGGTGCAGCTGACGATGCAATCGTAGCACCATCGTCAGTTACGCCAGCGTACTTCGTATTATCCGTAAATCCAGCAGCCTTATGGTCACCAGATACATTATAACCCCAAGCTGAAGCGCCACCATTAAGTGCAAGTGGCGCAGGAGTAGCAACAGTTCCAGAAGCAGGAATAATTACATCGCTCGTATTGGTTCCGGAAGTTAAATTACTTTTAACCGTTGTACTTGCAGAGCCAGCAATAGTCAACTTGTAGCCCTTAGTATTATTTGTTGCCACAGTAACGGTTAACGGATCACCCTTATAATTTGTACCATCAGAAGTGGTGAGCTCGACTTCAGCAGCGCCAGTCTCGATAGTAAGCATCTTGCTGATTTTCATCTTAATCGCAGTATTCTGCTCTACGATACCGTTACCTTCAGGACTAGCATCTGTACCATAATCAGTAACTTTCAAACCATCAACTTTATCAGTTGTCTCTGCCGCATATGAACTCAATGGCAAAGCAGCTACACCTAAACCAGCTACCACACCTAAAACTGCAATTGCAGATGTTAATTTTGACATGATAAATCTCCTTACGTAAAATTTAGTATTTATGTTTAATCTTTGTACTTCTAATTATACAGGAGCATTTTACCACGTCAAGCACAAAACGCAGCGATATTTTAAAAGTTTTACACATGAGTTATAAACTCCGCATAAAGCGCGCATAATATATATTGTATTGTACTTACAGATGTATATATGCAGCTTTAAATCAAAAATATGTAAAAAATTCATAAAAAACTCTTGACGCCAATAAACTTATCCTGTATTATAAACTCATAAAGGTCAAATAAAACAAACATATAAAAAAGTTGGAGAATTAGTAGAACAACTAGAATTTAGAGAAGCTGTTCGTGAAATAATGATTTTAGTAGAAAATGCTAATAAATATTATGATACATGTGAACCTTGG
>CAZVTE010000021.1:0-12172 GCA_964629705.1 uncultured Candidatus Saccharibacteria bacterium
AAATGTGTAACATTTTTATTCCTCTCGTCTCCTACGAGGTTAAACCCATACCGACTTAATTACCCATCATCATACGTTTACTTCCTGTATTTCGTCCAAAATTTTCCATTAAAATCGTACGAAATTCCTTGAAAAAATTAGCTAATTTGTTATAATTAATAGTATAAACTGTACGAAAGGAGTTAAATCATGTCGATTACTGCCACTGAACTCAAAAATAACCTTGGCAAGTATCTCGCTCTCGCCGAGAAAGAGGATATTTATATTACCAAAAACAAAAAAACCGTAGCTAAATTAGTTAGTACAGAGAAAGAAAAGCTTAAAATCGTTGAGTCCCTTTATGGTTGCATTCCAGACACAATCACTCTTGAAGAAGCTCGCGAAGAAAGATTATCCAAAATATGAAAATCCTCCTCGACACCTGCGTGGTTCTTGACTTTTTACAAAAAAGAAAACCTTTCAACCGCAATGCGCACAAAATTTTCCGTCTTTTTATAAAAAGTGACTTTGGTGGTTACGTCACCGCCAAATCCGTCACTGATGTTTACTATCTAATGCACAAATTCACCCACAATAATGCTACAACCAGGGAGTCATTACAATCTCTTCTTTCTGTTGTCAGTATTATTGACACTACTTCTGAAGACATCAATAATGCTTTCTCCTCCCCCGCTCCAGATTTTGAGGATGCTATTCTCATTGAATCTGCCATCCGCAGCAAAATGGACTGCATTGTTACTCGTAATCTCAAAGATTTCTCTGGCGCACGCATTGCTGTTCATTCTCCGGATGAATTCCTCAAAAGTATTAGCTAAAATAGCACATATTATTCGTACAAAAATCATATCACAAATTAGCTAAAATAAATATTCCAAATCGTACAAAATATCTAATGTAAATTAGCTAAAATTTATCACCGATTTCGTGCGATTATACTATCAAAAAATAACTATACCTCGATTTTGCGTGCATTTACTACATCATAGTCCGCAATCTTCGTCCGTCTGAGCGCCGTTAAATATCCGCCCACCCCCAGAGCCTCGCCAATATCCTCACCTAGAGCCCGAATATACGTACCACTAGATACCTTACAGCGCAAAGTCAATTCTGGCCACTGATACGCTAAAATCTCAATCTCATAAATCCGGATTCGGCGTACCGGCATTTCGATCTTCTTTCCTTCTCTAGCCAGCTTATAAGCTCTCTGTCCGTTAATCTTTACCGCCGAATAAGCTGGTACTCGCTGCTGAATTTCGCCCACAAAACTATACACCGCTCGTTCCACTTCTTCCAAAGTTGGAATATTTTTCACTGCCTTTTTATAAATCTCACCCTCAATATCACCGGTGCTAGAAACCGCTCCGAGGCACACTGTCGTTACATATTCTTTATCTAACTTCAAAAACTCATTGGCACGCTTCGTACCTTTACCAACTAGCAAAATCAACAGCCCTGTTGCAAACGGGTCAAGCGTCCCCGCATGACCCACCTTCACCTTTTTCCGTTTTTGCCTTGCTACACCGTCTTTTCCTTTTACTTCTACCAATCCAGCCCGCTCCGACAGTTCTCGCCGTACTCTCGCCACTACGCCAAAAGAGCTAATTCCTGCTGGCTTATCCACCAAAACAATCTCGTCATTCATTTCCTTATTATAGCATATTTACAGCCTAAAATCCAGGAATCTTAAAACTACCAGCATCGTTCTGATTCTCATTAATCTGCGGAGCCGCCGCTGCCGCTGGATTAAACCCTGCCGCTGAGCTCTGAGCGCTCTGCGTCTGCGCCATACCTGGAAGCATCATTCCCGCCACAGTTGGCGCTGGCGCTGGTGGTAAATTCACCCCTAGCGCGCCCGCATTACTTACCGGCTCTGCATTCTGAGTCACAGCGACATTATTACTCTTCAACTGGCTCGCCATCTCTCTCGGCATCGTTGGAGGCAATTCCGCCTCAACTTCTCCTACGGGATAAGCATTCGGAATCTTAAACTGACCTACATCGTCTGTTACCTCTGCCACGGCTGGCGCCTGCGTCACTGCCGGATTACTCGAAGCGACGCTATTCATCGCTCCAGTATCATTACTGCTCGCCACTCCATTTTGCACCATCGAAGCCTGCAACCCAGCCAACCCCGAACCAACATTATTAGTACTAACGTTATTATTACTAATCCCAGCACTAGTAACATTCCCACTATACCCCCCAGCCATTGCTTCGCTCGCTCCTAGCGCACCGTTACTCGCCAAAAACGCGCTCAGAGCTGCATTAGCATCATTCGAGGCCACCGGTGCTGACACATTATCAACATTCGCACTCTGCCCCATAGTGGCATCCACATAGCCATAACCATTGTTATAACTATCATACCCCTGCATTACATTCGCATTCTGATTCTGCCCCTGACCATAACCATAATAATTATTATACGCCCCAGCCTGCGCACCCTGAGCATACTGCGGAATATTATCATAATAACTATTATATGCAAACTGCGGACTCGCTGGACCAGGCTCATTCAAAGCTTGCTCAAGCATCGCCCCATAATCCTTTGATTCCATACTCATAGTTGGCGGAGCTGTATACATATTTGGCTCTTGCGCCGGATATCCCATCTCAGCAATATTCGCCGACTTCTCCACTACTGGCATCTCTGACTCACTCGGTTGTGGCTGCAACTGCGGTTCTATTACCTGCGGAGCTACACCCTCCACCTGCGGTTGCACATTTACTGCTTCAGCTGGCACACTCTGTGGCACTGCAGCTTCTACTTGTGGTTGTACATTCTCCACCGGCTTCTCCGCCGCTGGTGGCACATTCACCTTCACCACTTCCTCAGCTGGCGGAATTTCTGCCTTTGGTACCACATTCACTGATACCACCTCCGGCGCTGGCTCTACCACTTTTGGCAAAACTGGCTCATTCTTCTCATTAGTCAGCTTCAGTTGCTTTTTAGGCTTTGGCTTCACTTCATCTTCTGATAACGCCAAACCTGTCCCCACAATATTATCCACCACGTTCGCCGAGATTAACTGCTGATCAGCCCCCGACATCATTAATTTTGAAGCCAACTCAAGAGTTAGTGAAGTTGTCCGCTCATTTGAAAATCTCCCCGTTGCCGCCACAATACCAGTCAAAAGTGCCGTCGCTACCTCGCTATCCAAATTTTTACTCTCACCATTCAGATTCATAATTAAGCGCGCCGCCATCTCTGACACCGAACTCGCCCGCGGGTCGCTCCATTCGATCTCCGCAAATTTCCCTGGCTTCCCCGTAGTCATATTAATCGTGGTAGCATCATGCATGATTCTCCCATGCTCCGCCAAAGCCTCATCCAAATCTCCTGCTGTCGGCACGTTCAAAGCAATCACCAAATCAATATTAAAATCTCCATAAGAAAACTGCAAATCTTCTTCCGTAATGCGCGTCTTGTAGGGCGTAATATAAACCTTTACAAAATCTCCGTCCAAACGATAGCGCAAATGGTCCGCCTTGTCTTTCGATAATGCAATAATAAAATCTTGCAAGCTATCTGTGTTATCCTCAAAAGTCCCCTCTGGCTTCAAAAATTCCAAAGCATCTGGTGTCTGGCCAGAATAAATCGCCGTTGTATGCTTAGAAAACATATCCAAAAACAAGGTCAAACCAATCGCCGCTGACATATCATCTACCGAAGGATCACGCGACAAAGCCACCAAAATATTCTGCGCTTCCTTAACTTTTTCAGAAATCTGCTTAATGTATTCTTTAGCTTTATCAACTGGTTTTACTGACGACTCTTTCTTATCAACAACCGCCCCCGGAGTAGAAGGCGTAGTCGTCATCCGATATTTTGTTACTTTCTGATCTTGCATACAAAAAACTCTTATACTACCATTATATCACGCCTATGTTAAAACTCAACCTTTTCGATAAACATTTTATTTTTCATACTTATTCCAAATAGCCCAAAAAGCGTGTAATTTTACACATTTTTTTAGGGGAAATCAAGTGTAATTTTACACATTTTATGAGAACACTAAACCGCCCCTACCAATAGCAAGAGCGATTTAGCATTCCACCTCTGGCTAACGAGCCACACGCCAAGCAGCAAACAGCCGAGAGAATAGCCCGAATTACGATTGCTCTCATAAGCTGGTTTTATCGTGTTATTACCATTGTTGTTATTTAAATTATAAGCTCCAGAAACAACCTGAGAGCTACCTTTACTCCAAAAGTCACCATGACCATTTGCCAACGTAATAGTCCATCTATGTGCATCCATTAGCCCACTATGAAAAATAAAAAATGGCAATTTTACAACATCATAATCGTTCTGAACGCTAGAGCCATAATACCCATCCCAGCTATATTCACTCTTTTCCTCAAACCTAAACCCATACCGACTTATTATTACTAATCATATTACTAATCATATTGCCCTTCACCCACTTTACTTTGTGCGGAGTGGATATTTAGGTGGCTGGATAGTTGGTTTCCTTGGCCTAAATGGCTACTCTATTTCTCCTACTATTGCTCCAGACAACCGCGTCTTATATATGGATTTTAGTGTCTGGGGAAATAATGTAACTGAGCCCGGAAATCGCATCACCGGCTTCCCTCTCCGCTACCCAAGCTCACAAAATCTCCATTTCGAAAAACATAACCAATCTATTATTTCTCATTCTCGTAAAATTACAGCTTTTTGAAAAATAGTTACCAACTACAATTTTTCATACTATCATAGTTTTATAATTGACTTTATCAAATGACAATGATACAATAATAGAAAAATCGCACCTTAATACTCTAGTTTTACTTGTATTACAGATGTCAATCAGAAGGAGGAACTACCATGAAACTATTCAAAAATCTTACTGTCAAACTTACTCTGTCCGCTCTTATCTTCACTGCTGGACTCGTAACCCTTTCCACGTCAGCTTCCGCTGCCACCACCCCAAAAAACACGCCAACCATCACTCCCAAGAATTACCAAGAAGAACCTATTTATTATGGTCAAGAAGTAGAAATTCGCGATGGCGCAACCTATTACGAATCAGCCGATCTTTGCGGTTCTGGCAAATCGAACGTTGCACCAAACCATCATATTATCGGAACTACAATTGTTAATGGTTATACTGTTTTAGACAAAAATAACCATCCCGCAAACCATCACTATTATCCACGTACGGCTATTCCAGCTAATCAGCCAATTCCCGCCGCTATCACTTCAGACCTTTACCTGCAAATCTGCTTAGCTGAAGGCGGCACTACTGGTGACATCGGTTGGTTCTTTATTGGCGATCTTCGTATCATCAGAAAATCTGGCCATGGCACCACCAAATCTCTTAGTGATGTAGTTTCCACTGAAGCAGTTATTGACGAAGTCAACGATTTAACTGCTGATGGCAAAACGGCTCTACTCCTTGACGCCTCTCATTCCGTTGACCTCTACAGTCAAGCAATCGCCGACTACGGCTCAACCGTCAACAACGCCGATGTCTTTGTTTTCGCCAAAGATATTCTTAAATCTACTCCAGAATCATACGCTGCCACCCGTGACCAATTAGACATTTCCAAAACCGATATCTACGCCGCCCTCGAACAAGTTTCCGACTACAAAAACATCGTGCTTGTCACCGATGGTTTACAAAACACAACAACAAGACCAAATCCCGAAAGTACTCCTGGCAAGCTCTCTGTATATCTAGTCAGCCCATGGCTAAGCGAAAACGCCAACAGCAATATCTGGCTGTTCGACAACCAAGTCTACGAAGAATATCAAAATTCCACTTTGTCTTGCCTCAAATATTACCGTACTGACTTCACCTCTAAATATCTGCTCAAGTAAAACTTCACTCAATCCAGCCCGTCAGCAACCCGGGCTGGATTTCTCATTTCCAAAATTTCCCAAATATCAGTACAACATCTTTTTGAGAACCGTTTTCACTCGTTCAATATCACTTTCCCGTGTCGCATAGCTCAAAGAAAATCTAATCAGCGGTGGCATTTTCAAAACTTTGTCCAGATAATAATGCACGCAGAAATACCCCGTTCGCGCCATAATTCCTTCTTTACCAAGCGCCGCTCCAATCAGATGCGAATCCACCCCTTCCACGCAAAAACTCATTGTTGGATTCGCCTCGTTTCCCACCATTTTTACCTTTTCACTTCCCCGCAAAAACTCATCCAGCTCCACCGTACAATTTTTTAGTCTCTTTTTATCATCCTTACTTCGCCTTTCCAGCCAATCAATCGCCACCCCCAGAGCCACAATCTCTCCCCAAGCTTGCAATCCTGCCTCAAAAATTGTATGAATATGGTCTTTATTACTAGTTGCGCTCAAATCGTACTTATCTTCAAATACATCGTCAACCATCCCGCCACCAATAAAGTTCTGTGTCAATTTTGGCACTAAATCACGCCGCGCTACAATTACCCCCAAACTTGGCGCATACATCTTGTGTGCCGAGAAACAAATTGCATCCGCCTCCGTCTTTTCCAATATTTCATAATAGTGCGCCATCGCCTGCGCCGCATCAATAATGATAATTCCGCCATCTTTATGTACTTTTTTTACCACTTCTTTAAGATTTACTAATCTCCGCCCATCAAAGTTCGCCGCGCAGTTCACCACTACCACCGCTCTAGCAAAATCTTCATCGTCAATTATCAATGCTCCATCTTCTCTCCGTTTCAAAACCACTCGTGGCACCCCCAACCTCTCGCTTAACGCCATCGTTGCAAGAAACGGTGAATTATGCTCAATTTCACTTGTCACCACCTTCTTCACTAGCTCAGGTTTCAGCTCATTCAGAATCAGATTAATTCCATAAGTAGTATTAAGCGTAAAACTTACAAAATACTCCTTACTCTTCAATTTCAACAACTTCAGCACCTTTTTACGAGTTTCTCCCACAAGCTCATCGGTTTTTTCTCCCCAAGGATATTTTACTCGCTCACCGCAAGAATTATGCTTAAAATAATAATTATTCAGCGCTTCCACCACCGGCTTTGGTCTCAAACTCTGGCAAGCACTATCAAGATATACACTTTTCTCGCCTAAATAATCAAAATCGTTCATAATAACTCCTCTATTTTCTCTCTTAAAGCCGGTAAATCGTTTGTTACAATCTCCCAAACCAACACAAAATTAGTTCCTTCATAATCATGTACCAACCTGTTTCTTAAACCATATAGTTCATTCCACACTAACTCAGAATGAGACTCCACATAAGCATCACTAATTCTATGCGAAACTTCTCCCAGTTGAGATAAATTAAAAACGCAAAAATCACTAATCACTTCGTCAGCTTCAAACTCATCATAACTCATCTTCGAACAATGCCTCAAGATTTTGTCGATAAGCTCTAACATTCTCTGCAGATTTCTCTCATCCTTCATAAACCACTATCCCCGTCTTCATAATTTCCTGTTCTATCTTAGAGCCCTCTTTGATGTGCGTTTTATTTATCAAATCAACTGTTTTACCACCCAAGGCACCGCGGACAGCTTCCATAAAAGCAACAAAACTCAATCCTTTTAAATCACTCTCTACATACAAATCAACATCACTTTTCTCAGACACATCACCTTTAGCATACGACCCAAAAAGTATCGCCTTTTTTACGCCATACTCCTGAAAGACCCTATCTAGTGTTTTCTGCACATCTCTATAGCTATCCATCTAGTCCTCCTCCATCTTCTCTCTTAAAGCCGGTAATCCTTCTGTCACCATATCCCATACCAAATCGTCAAATTTCTCGCCTTCTAATGTCAACAACTTTTCTTCCAGTTCACCAAGCTTCCCGAACTCCACACCCTCAAGCTGTTGCTGCTTCTTTTTATCTAACTTCACTAGCAACCGACTCAGTTTCAACAAATTAAACGCCACCGCCTCAAGCAGAATTCGATCACTGATAAAATCCTCATACATCACATCCATCGTGATGCGCTCAATCCGCTCCATCAAAGTTAAAATTAGCTGCATTTCTGCCTGTTCATTCTCATTATTCATACACTCATTATAGCATACTTCTCTAATTTTCCGCCCTCACCAACATATTTTGACATATTTACATTGCAAAAGGTCGCATATTCTCCCATCCGTCACCTTTTCTCGCCAATCCGATACCTCCATTAAGTCACACGTTACCCAATCCGTCACCTTTTTCAGCATAATCCGTTACCTTCTCAAGGTTACATATTCTCCCATCCGTCACCATCACCAGGTCACACGTCACCCGATTTGTTACCTTCCTCTATCAAATCCGCACCCTCATCCTCAGCGACTGACATCCGACCCAAAAAGTCTCGCTGCGCTCGCTCTACCATCATTCTCACCGAGTCGCCCATATTCACCGGCTCTAGCACAATTTTTGGATATTTAATGGCAAACACTCTAAAAATCTCGTCACAAAACGCCTGCCCTACCATACCAATCCCACTAAAATCAAACACTACTCGCTCATACTTCTCCAAATTTGCCAATACTCTCTTAGCTTGCGACCGCGAAATCCACACACTCCCTTCCCGATAAAGCCCCAGGTGCACCACAGTCATATTTAATCCCGCATAATTCTTATCCCCCAGATACTTGCCAAAAAAATCTTCCAGCGATTCATGCGATTTAACACTCATCTCAAACCATACTTCCGTACCCTTCACTTCATGCTCAACGTCTAATTTCTCAATTGTATAATCTCGCAAATTATTATCCACAATCAACCGATAATCATAGCTACTTAGACAAAATCTCTCCGCCAATTTCGACACCCAAAAAATTCCTTCTCCCGAATGTGCTGTTACTGCTGTAGTAGTTTTACCCTTCATAATCCGTTGAATAGCCTCAATTTCATCCTCCAACCCAAACTTCTCGCGCACTTTCCGAAACACTCCCACTCCGTAGTCTCTCACCGTAAAACTAATCAGCCCATGTTTAATCACAATTTTCGCATAACCAGCCGGCGACCGCGCATGATCAATCGCATTATTTAACATTTCCGTAAAGGCAAATTGCAATGCCCCTCTCGTATTCTCCGAAGTCTCACTCATAAATAATGGATTCTGCTCTACGTCATACCACACCTCGTCCTCGCGAATCCGCCACAACTTCAGCTCTTCACTATAAATCACAATTTGATTATCAAGATAATAAAAAACGTTCCGCCCTACTCTCTCAGAAATCACCTTTTTCTCTTTCACTAAAATCTGCAAGTACCGACTCACAATCGTCCGACTACTAAACTCTCCAATCTCACAAATCTGCGCCGCTGTCAGTTTGTGGCTGCTATTATCCAAAATTTCGTAAATTCGTTCTCTAATTGTCATATTATCCATTATAACATATGTTACCACCCCACATGGTAACATGTCACCTCGCATAGGTCACCAATTTCACCAAAAAAGTTACACATCCTCCCATCCATCACCTTTTCTCGCCAATCCAATACCTCCATTAAGTCACACGTTACCCAATCCGTCACCTTTTTCAGCATAATCCGTTACCTTCTCAAGGTTACATATTCTCCCATCCGTCACCATCACCAGGTCACACGTTACCCGATTTGTTACCTTTTGTTCCTTTTACTTAGTCAAAACTATTTTGTTCGGGTTTCGAAACATCAAGTTTTGCACAATCTGTGTATTTAATCCACAAAAGCGTTCGGTTTTCATTTTATATAGAATATGCCATAATGCATTTCATTATAAAAATATCCCCACCAAAATCCCAACTTCTGCGTCACAATTTCTCACTTTTTGATTTTGCCTTTTTCTTTTTACAAAATATCACCATCATTATATCACAAAACAAACTATTTATGCTATAATTATTGTATGAAAATTGTCTTTCCAGAATATAAAAATAAAAATATTACCTTAGCCATAACCGCATACAATACCATGCGTCAAAACGGCATGCGTCTCACCTTTGGCGCCACACCCAATTTGCCACTTGAACCAATCGAAATCTTGCCAGCCAACGATCTCGCTTCTGCTTGCCGAATGGTCACCAGTGGTCAAGCCAATGCTATGATTGCCGGCGTTGAATATTCCTCTCGCGAAGTCATTTTGGCCTGCCGCGAACATTTTGGCATGGCCCCAGCCCCATTCGCCGCTCCAAAAAGCTCCGAAGCTTCCATCTCTACTATTCTCCAAGATTTACCTGCGCTGGAACTTGACCAGCCTGAAAATTCGTCCATTGCCAGCAAAATCAAACAAAAATTCCTCAAAAATCATAAAACTTCCCCTAAGTCTATCGAAAAATCACCTTCGGATAACAACCAACTAGATAATCAGCCCAACGAGGATACTGCTCAAGCTGAGAAATCCGCCTACCATATTCCAGATCTTACTAAAAACCCAGAAACACCTTCGACAAATCAAAACACTAGCCAAAGTGCAAGCCAAGAAACCACAACCTATTCCACTTTTTCTGGCTTAGCCATCATGCAAAGAAACGAAGAGACCTACCTACTCGCTGATATGGCGGCCTGTAAACATCCGGCCGAAGAACAACTCACCGAAATCATCTGGCAAACCTATTATTCTGCCAAAAAGATTTTACCAACCGAACCACGCATTGCTCTACTTTCCTTTTCCACCAACGGTAGCGGCGGGCATGACGAAACTATTGATTTGTTACAAAACTGCCTCAAAAAGTTTAAAAATTCTGGTCTTGCTATTGATGGCGAAATGCAACTTGACGCCGCCATCGTACCAGAAATTGGTCAAGCCAAATTTCCTCGTTCTAAAGTTGCTGGCTACGCCAATGTTTTAATTGCACCCGACCTTAATTCCGGCAACCTTCTCTACAAATCATTCGAGCGTCTCGGCAATTTTCTCGTCGCTGGTCCAATTTTGCAAGGTTTTAATTACCCTGTCTCTGACCTCTCTCGCGGTAGCACTATTGCCGACATCGTACTCACTATCCAAGCAATCACTCAGCTAGCAAAATAATTAAGTTAAATCTCCTCTCTAACCCTAAAATCCCCCAGGAAAATATAATTTCGGGGGATTTTGCATGATTATTTTCGAAGAACTTCAACTCTTAAACCGTTTAAGAGTTGCCCTTCTATCTCTGTAATTTGAACTATTAAAGAGTTTAAGAGTTCGATTTATCTGGCGACACAACGCACTGACATACCATATGAACGCTCATAAGAGGCGGATGGAGCCATATAATCTTCAGCAATATAGATAGTGTGCGCCATCGTAGCAGAAGCTATGCTGGCCGTATTGAGCCAAAAGTAACCACCGCCACCAATAACTCTTGCTGCTCCAACTCTCAAATCAGTAAAACCATTACGAAAATAATAAAAAGGCGCCTTAGTAAAATTATAGTTATTTTGTTCAATTGGGCCTACAATATCTGGAGCACCATTACCTGGAAAATTAAATCCATAGCTAGCTAACAATTTTGTAGCTGTTTTGCCATATTTCGTGTCATAATCCGATATGTTATTAATATCCGTTGCGTTTCTCGCCACCCCACCATCCGCACTTGGTAGTTGCCAATTCTTCGGACAAATACTTTCTGTAGCTCTTCCTGGAGTAAAATTGTTATTATCACCTGCAGAACCACTGCTTACAACGCCTTCGCCACTGCCAGCCACTGCCGCATTCCACTGGTAATAATTACCCAATAAATAGTGGGCATCGTATTCTCCGCCAGCATCCACATTGCACACACCATTAGAATCTTGAACATTACATTTTACAGCTACCGTTGTATTCATAACTTTACCCGACAGCGGTAAATTAGCTTGATATACTTCGATATTTTCTATTTGCCTATTTGATGCCGCCCAAATACCATTTGAAATTTCATAATTTGGCAACCAATTTACGCTAGAAACGTTCACGAGATTCTGACATTGGGAAAGTTGTTGACCAGACCAAACTGAATTAGAACCATTGTCAATGGTACCATCATTGGATATAGCATTACAAGCGATACTATTCATTGGTGCAGCTAGAACATATTCGCCTAAATTCCAAGACCTCACAGCATTCGTTGGTCCACCATCCGCTACCATAGCCGGTACTTCCGTTTCCGTCTTGTTCCCTGGCGTCCAATTACTACTTACATCAGAATCTGCTGATGTAAGCGGTTTTGTTGGGTCAAGGTCTAACGCCAGGTTCTGCACCATCCAGCAATTACCATCCGCTAGTTTACTTACCCAATAGACCTTAC
>CAZVTE010000022.1:0-12069 GCA_964629705.1 uncultured Candidatus Saccharibacteria bacterium
GGCAATGCCTCCTGCTGAAGATGCTCCTTTAGTGCCAGCTGCGCCAGTTCCTGGCTCGATTGGCAGTGTTATGTCTGTGCCAGCGAATGATATTAATCAAGGTGCACCTATGGATGGAGGTAGCCAGTTGATGGCTGATACTCCAACCCCAAACGCAGGAATGAATACCTCGATGCCTGGTGCACAACCTGCGCCGAATCCCGGTCCGATGAGTCCATTAGAAATGGTAAGCCAAGCCGCTGCACCACAAGGTCCCGTGAATCCATTTGCTCCGCGCCCAGCTGAGTCTGCGACCGTCCCCGGCGCTGGTATGCCTCCTGTTGCTCCAGGGAATCCAGCAATGCCACCAAAGGATAATATGGGGATGCCTGCAAATAGTCCAAACCCTGCGCCATCCCCGAATGGTTTTACTCCATACAATCCCTTTGCGCCGAATAATAGCAATCCAACCATGCCGCCAGTGCAGCCAGATGTTAATAATAAGCCAAATGCAAAAACCAAGCCAGCTAAAAGCGGCACGAGCTTTGCTTTACCATGGATTCTGATGGCACTCTTCCTACTTACAACAATCATCTTTGGCGTACTTTATGTTATGGAGATGACCAAAGAGCCACAGGTGATTTATAAACCGATGCCAACTGAGAATGAGGAAGACTCTTCAGCTACAGTTTCAATCATGTCTTGTAACCGCTCCCTTGAAGGAGTCGTACTAGATAGTGGTATTACCGCAATTAGCGGCTTCCAAGATGTCACTCTGAATTTTAAAGACGATGTATTAAGCAAGATTTCAATTAAGACCGAGTCTAGTTTTACCGCTGATACGCCAGAAGGCACCGAACCAACCGGTGAAATCCAGACCGCCAACTCTGAGCTTTCTATGGAAAGCAACGAATTGAATGCTACTACGGCGCCGGCGTTCCTCTTAACTACGAATGAAGCTGGAGAGGTTGATTTAAGTAAAGAAGCTCTTCGCGTGAATTATACTAATCAAGGTTTCTTCTGTCAAGACGAGTAATAAAGAAGATTCAGCTACTATAAAAAGGCTGTTGAAAAGCAGCCTTTTTTGCGGTATAATTAAAACATGTCAAAAGTATATATCGCTACTGCAATCCCTTATGTCAACGGTAACCCGCACATTGGTCATGCTATGGATTATCTACTTGCGGATACTTACGCGCGTTTTCGTGAGTTACTTGGTGATGAAGTCAGATTTCAAGCTGGCACTGACGAGCACGGTAATAAAGTTTTTCAGAAAGCCAGCGAGTTAGGTGTCGCAGTAGAGGATTATGCCACAGAGAATTCTAATAAGTTTAAAGACTTTATCGCAAAGCTAGGTGTCAAGCACACCGATTTTATCCGCACGACTGACCCAGAGCATATTAAACGCTGTCAAAAGATTTGGCAAAAGCTTCTGCCGTATATTTATGAAGCTGAGTATGACGGTTGGTATTGTGAGGGCTGCGAGGGCTTTGTTACGCAAACTGAATATGACGAGAATCATGGTGTTTGCCCAGACCATCAAAAGCCTTATATTCGCCTAAGTGAAAAGAATTATTATCTGCGAATTAGCGATTTTAAAGACCAGATTAGAGCTAAAATCGAATCTGGAGAAATGCAGATTCTGCCAGAATTTCGCAAGCAGGAGGTGCTAAAGTTGCTAGAAAATGCTCCCGATATTTCAATTTCTCGCCCAAAGGATCATCTGAGTTGGGGTGTGCCAGTTCCAGGCGATGAAAATCAAGTGATGTATGTTTGGGTTGACGCACTTAGTAATTATATTACGGTTCTAGGCTATCCTGACGAGGATAAAATGGTTGAGTTTGCTTCGTGGTGGCCAGCTACCGCACAGTTTATTGGTAAGGATATTCTGAGGTTTCACACAATTACCTGGCCGGCAATTCTGCTTGGGCTGGGGCTAGATTTACCCAAAAATTTGGTTGTACACGGTTATGTGCTAGCAGATGGTCAGAAAATGAGCAAGAGCATTGGTAATGTGATTGATCCAATCGAGGTGATTGATAGATACGGTGTTGAGGCTTTTCGATATTATTTCTTGCGCCATGTGGATACTTTTACAGACTCTGATTTTGCATGGGAAAAATTTGATAACGCCTACAATAATGAATTGGCTAATGATTTAGGTAACCTTGTCCAAAGAGTTGCTACACTTTGTAAGAAGAATAATTTCGGCAAGGTAGAGTTTGCAGGAAAGCTCAGTGACGATGGTGAGTATATTGATTTGATGCAAGCTTTCGAATTCACTAAAGCTTTCAATCATCTCTGGAACGAGGTGCAAGATTTGAATAAGCGCATTGAACAAACTAAGCCATGGGAGCTTGCTAAGCAGGGTGACACTGAGAAGTTGCAACAGGTTTTGCTGGAGCTAGTAACTGGGCTGAAGAGTATTGCACTAGAGTTAGCACCCTTCCTGCCGCAAACTGCTAAAAAGATTGACGAAATTTTCTCTCAATCTCAAATTCTACCTCCAGAGAAGCCGCTTTTCCCTAAGGGATAGAAATTTGGCTATTGACAAATTGCTTATGGTGTGCTACACTAGAGACAAGACATGAAAATTGCCCCAGTATTTTGACGGGGCAAAAACACTTTTTCTCTTAATTCTTCTTCTCTATTTCTTATGCTTATTAATGTCGTAGTAATAATACTCGCCACTCTGGACATCATAGTTCAAGAGTTCATATTCGCGTAGCGCCTCGCTGGCTTCTGGCTCTTCGCTGGTGTAATAAGTTCTAGTTAAGATTGGTGTCTCTGTACATATTTCATCCAGTAAGTACATTAGCGCTGGCTTCTTCACATTCAGCAGGTTATATAGAGTGTTTGACAGGCAATTTGGCGTCGTAGTTGGCAAATCAACTCCCGAGTTTGCGGAGAAACTGAATCCATGGGCAAGATTGCTGGTCTTAGCGGCCGAGGCATCTGTCTCTACTGGAAGTTTGAAGTTGGTATAGACGAAATACGGCGTGAGATGTGCTAAATCACGCTGACCTTTATCTTCAGAAGTAACATAACGGTCTAATACGCCAGCCGCATGATCTCCGAACCATAACACCACGGTTTTTTCGTCTAGCTCGTCTAGCTCTTTGAGAAAGTCTCCGATATACTCGTCGGCGTAATGCAAGCTCTGGTAGCTATCTTCTAGTTGATAAATTCGGTCTAGCTCCTCTTCCTCCCGCTCAACAATGGTGTAATCATGTTCTTTGTATTCAGCTCCCCAGTATGGAGCATGATTCTGCATAGTGACAGCGCCTACCATCTGCTTGCCAGGATTGTCCTTGATAATGTCGATAATTTCTGCATAGACGGAACGATCATTGATATACTCACTTTTATTCTCTCGCTCAGTATGTTTCATGGTTTTGTCATCGATAAACTCGTCAAAACCCATCTTAGGATAATTGATACTACGTTTATACATCGAGCCATCATAAGCATGGATTGCAGTAGTATCAAAGTTAAAATCTCCAGTCCAGCTTGCAATAGTGTCTAGATTATCTAGCTTTGGCACTGTGTTGACATACTGTATTGTATTTGCCCAGTAGTTTGATAGACCAGAAAAAACTTCGAATTCGATATTAGCGGTATTACCTCCATACTCTGGAGAATACATGTAACCACTAGGATATTTTTCAAAAATCCATCGTAAATTCGGAGTAACATCATTACCATAGTATTCGTATAATTCTGTCAATAGCTCGGGGTCATAGAAAGTCTCACACAGGATAACTATGACGTTATCAACTGTATCATCGATATCTTTGCGAGCCGTGTCGCCAGCCTGAATTTTTTGGTACTTTGTGACAATTTCTGCGATACGATCTTCGCTATAATCATCTGGCTCTGGTAAGGTTAGCCCGCCTAAATTATAAATAAAACCAATAATAAAACCGTTGCGCTCATAATTTTCGGTCTGGTTCCACGCCACCAGTTCGCTACCGAGCCACTTCATTCCTTTCGCACTGTCGCTCGAGCGCTGTACGATAAAATCTGTCGACAAGACGAATCCGGCTAGAGAAGCCATAGTCAAAGTCAATCGTGGCACAACATCAAAACGCTGCCACCAAGACAGTCCTTGAATCTCCTCAGTAGACCTAGATTGAAACACACGTCTAAAGCAGCGCTCCAAAAGAGCCGAACCAAAAAGAACAAAAAGCACGCCCAAGACTAATCGAACAATACTCCAGGGGTCAATGAATTGCATCAGCTCCCCGGCAGAAGCTGCTAGCTGAAAATCTTCCGGTAGTAACGGGGCAGCGCGCACGCTAAATTTCTGCATATGAATATATGTCAATATGCTTACACCCGCAAAAAATATTCCTCCAGCTAGGAAGGGACGCCACAATAGAGCGGTTAAAGTTGATACGAGAAAAAAGATAACCAAGGAACTATACCAAAAAATCGCAGGCTTTTCTGTAATAAATTCCCAAGTGTCATTCAAATCCATCATGTTCTGACGTAGATAAATAAACCAAGTCATTAAAATAGAAAAGCCAACCAAAAACAACACTGAAATCACAGTACGAATAACAACTTTCAGAGCCGGACGCCTAATCATAAATCCATTATAACATTAAAATCTAAAAATATGCTTAAATAAATGCGATACAAATTAAAGATAAGATGGCTAGTATAATTAAAACTATCCATACCCAAGTAAATTTACCCGTTTTTTTGGTATTTTTAGTGTAGTCAGAATTTTCACCAAAATCTGGATCTTCTCTATCGCTACGTTGAGCTCGCTCTCTTAAATCTGCGCTAATTCTGCGATTTAAATCAGTTTCATTATCTTCTTTTTGGTACATTACACCCATGAATTCAATCTCCTTAAACTATTATGCTAAAATTCATACTTACAATTGTAACACATATGTGCTATAATGAGTGAAAATAATAGTGTTAAGGAGGTTATTGATGGCAAGTTCAAAGCCAAAGAAGGCTGCAAAAAAGTCTTCTGATAACAAAACTCAGCCTGAAAAGACAGGCGAAACTAGCGCAGTTGTTACCACTGCTACCGCCACTAAGGTAAAAACGGTAGATAATAAAGGCATACTAAAGGGATTTTTTGCTCGTAAGTATGGTACTGACGAGAATATCTTGACAATTTTTAAAACTCCAAAGATTTGGGGTGCGTTAATTGGTGAAGCCATCGGCACAATGCTTTTGACGATGTTCCTATTGACTTTGGGTATGGGAACCCAAGTACCAAGCTTCTTCGTCTTCTGCATGGTCGGTGTGTATATTGCAGTTGTCGGTCTCTCTGGCGCTAATTTGAATCCGCTCATTACTGCTGGCATGATGGCTTCTCGCCGTATGTCTGCTATTCGTGGCGTTCTCTATATGTTGGCTCAGGTTCTAGGCGCATGGATTGGCTTGATTATCATCAATGCTTTCCGTCTAGGTAGTGGTACTACGCAAGATTTACCAATGATGACAGAAGTAACCGGTGAAACATTTTGGGCTGTCATGCTTATTGAGCTAATGGGCGCAATCATTTTTGCTTTCGGCTTTGCACGTGCGTTAAAGTTTGCACGGAAGAGCCCTTTGACCTTTGCATTTACGGTGTCAAGTATCTTCACTCTAATTATCATCGTTGGCGTGATCGTAGCTCAAGGTTATTTCACTATGGAGTCAGCCTTTATGTTTAACCCTGCAGTAGCTTTGATGTATCAGGTATTACCTACTGCTGCTGATAACTTTGGCGAACTCGCAGCTATGGCTGGTCTAGCAATTGCTGCTTACATTGTTGTGCCAATGGTTGGTGGAATCCTTGGATTCTACTTGTCAGACATCACAACTCGCTTAGCCTGTGGTGGTTACCTTTGTGCTTGCGATGACGAAGCAGAGGCTGAGAAGCAGAAGTAATTTTTTTGCAGGAAATCTGTGTTCAGAGTATCCTCCCGATTAGGGGAGGATACTTTTAGTAAAATAGTATATTAATAATATGGATAACTAAGTTCGTAGAAGCTAAATATGCTCTTTGGTGAGATAGTGAAATTACTCATATTTTAGAAAAGTATGATATAATTAAACTATGTCTGAAATAGAGAAGTTAAAAGCTGAGTTAAAAAAACTTAATGCAGAGTATGCAAAGATTAAAGAACTGCCTCCAGAAGCTAGAGCTGATTTTGGTAAACAAATGAACGAGAAAAAACAAGCCGTTTTATCTCAAATTACTAAAGCGGAATCCGAAGCGGAAAGCGAGAGTATCGAACCAATTGATATTACTGCGCCTTGCGCTCCAAATGAGCCAATTCCGGTTATTAAACGCGGTTCTAAACATCCGCTCATGGTGGAATTAGACAAAGTTATCAGAATTTATCGGAATATGGGCTTCAATGTAATGGAATCTAGGCAGCTGGATGACGAGTTTCATATGTTCGAGAGTTTAAATTTTCCTAAAGATCACCCCGCAAGGGATGGTTACGATACTTTTCGTACTCGTGAAGGATTTATTCCGCCTGCACATACCTCCACAATGCAGTATCGTGCTTTAAAGAAGTATAAAAAAGATTTAGAACAGGGTGGGCAAATTGCTGTGGTAATTCCAGGACGAGTTTTTCGTAATGAGGATGCTGATGCTACTCACGAGCATACTTTTTATCAGTGTGAGGGAGTGTTCGTTTCAAAAGACGCCACCATGGGACAACTGTTTGGAGTGTTAAAACAATTTTTTGAATCTTATTACGGTGAAAAATTAAATCTCAAGACTCAGCCAGGTTATTTTCCCTTCACTGAGCCTTCTGCGGAGTTTCTAATCGAAAAGCCGGCTTGTCTTGGAGGCAAGGGGTACCTTGAAATGGGAGGATGCGGCATGATCCATCCGAACGTACTAAAAGGAGCAGGCATTAATCCGGAAATCTATCGTGGTTTCGCTTGGGGTGGTGGTATCGATCGTCTAGTTATCCTAAAGTATGGGCTTAGCGACATACGTTATTTCGAGTCAGCCAAACTTGATTTTTTGGAAGAATTTTAGGACAGAAGTACGAGGAAGGAAGATAGATGAAAATTTCAATTAATGAGATAAAACAATACGTAAAGATACCAGATACGGTGACAAATGATGATTTGATAAAATTGATTGGCGCGCGTTTGGTGGAGATTGAGGAGGTGATTAATCTCGCTCCGAAATATCGTAATATTTATATAGCAAAAGTTGTAGAAAGTGAAGAAATTGAAGGTACCCATTTGACACTTTGTAAGATTGATGCTGGTGAAAAGACTAAAGATTTCGCTAAAATTGGAGAAGACACCGTACAAGTGGTTTGCGGTGCGCCAAATGTTCATACAGGTATGCTGGCGGTCTGGTTAGCACCTGGTGCAATTGTGCCTGAAACTTATGGTAATGAAGATTTTAAGCTTGGAGTACGGAAGCTGCGCGGTTATGAATCTAATGGTATGCTCGCGGCAGTTGATGAGCTAGATTTAGGCACGGAACACGATGGTATTATAGAAATTAATCCTAAAGATGCTAATCCGGGAGATGCTTTTGCTGATGTTTTTGGATTGAATGACATCATTTTGGATGTAGAAAATAAATCATTAACCCATCGTCCAGATTGCTTTGGCTTAATTGGTTTTGCGCGCGAAGTTGCAGGGATCTTGGGAATTGATTTTGAAGAGCCTGAAATCGGTAAGGCAGAAATTGATATCAAAAATCAAGTTGACTTAAAAGTTGAAATCAAAGACAAGGCGCTTTGTCCGCGTTATACTGGCGCCGTGATTGATATTAAAGAAGTTAAACAAAATAAATTCTTTAGCAAAGATGTAGTTTTTTTGGCAAAAGCCGGTATGCGGAGCATTGATCCTATAGTGGATCTAACAAATATTCTCATGCTGAAAACTGGACAACCCCTACATGCTTTTGACTATGATAAGTTGGTAAAAGTGGGAGAAAAGTCGGACGCGGAAATTATAGTTAGAGCGGCTAAAGATGGCGAAGAGCTGCAATTGCTAGACGGTAAAACCATCAAATGCATCTCTGATGACATTTTGATTACGAGCAATAACGTGCCGGTGGCTCTTGCCGGTGCGATGGGCGGCAAAAATACTGAGATTGACGCCAGTACGACTAGAATTGTGTTAGAAAGTGCCACTTTTTCACTTTATCATCTACGCAAGACTCAGATGGCACACGGTATTTTCTCTGAAGCTATCACTAGATTTACTAAGGGGCAGCCTGCTGCAATGTGTCTAGATGTGTTGAAAGAGGCTACTAAAGAGTTGGGTCAGTCGGCAGAAGCAATTGTAGATGCATATCCTGACAAACAAACTCCTAGCACAATTAAGATCACCGTTGAGAATATCAATAGTTTGCTCGGCACTGAGTATCCTATAGAACTAATTACTCAAACTTTGCAAAATGTTGGTTTTAAGGTAGGGCGTAGCGAAGCTGGTTTATTAAATATCACTGCTCCAGTTTGGCGTACTGATATCCATATCAAAGAAGATATTATTGAAGAAGTCGGTAGGCTATTAGGTTATGACAATATTAAAATCACGTTGCCCGAGCGTTTCTTTGAAGAAGCCAAGGTTGACGAAATGCTCGAAATCAAAAGTGAAATTCGTGATATTTTGTCAGACAAGTTAGATGCGCATGAAGTTTTAACTTACTCTTTTGTTAGCAAAAAGTTATTAGAGAAAGTTGGTGAAAATGTAGCGGATAGTTATGAAATTATTAACTCAATCTCCCCCGAACTGCAATGTTTTCGTCAGCAAATTGTACCAAGCCTTCTAGATAAGGTTAGGGAAAATATTAAGGCCGGTCACAAAGATTTTACGATTTACGAAATGAATCAAGTAACGAGTAAAAGTGTCGGTGTTAGCGATGAAAAAACGCCAATGATGTCGACTGACCTTGGAATTGTTAGTTTAGGCGATTTTTACCATTTGAAGGCTATGGTGCTAGAACTCATGAAGCGCGAGCTAAGAATCGAGCTTAGCTATGCTAGATTAGCTCAAGGTGCAGAACATGCTGGGAAATATCCATACCTCGAGCCGAAACGCTCTGTCGAAGTTTTCTGTAACGACCAGCCAATTGGAGCTTTTGGTGAAGTGAAACGCAGTGTACTTGCGCAAATGAAGCTAGACAAAGTAATCTCGGCTATGGAAATTGAGCTAGATAAGATTGTGGATGCTCCAAAAATTAAGGAACGTAGTTTTATGATTTCCAAGTTCCCATCAGTAGAGCGCGATATTACTTTTACGGTTGCGGCGGATGCAGTTTTTGGCCGAGTAGAAAACGTTTTGAATGATACCTTGCAAACCGAAAGTCTAATCTATACGGTAACGCCAGTGTCAATTTATCAAGCCGACCCAAATGATTTAACGAAGAATATCTCCTTCCGTATTAAGTTTTCTAATCCAGAGAAGACCTTGGACTCGGAAGAAATATCTGCTATAATAGAAAGAATTAAAATGAGTGCAGCGAGCGTTGGTGCTACTACTGTATAAGGAGGAATGAAATGGACGAGAATATTCTTAAGACTAGCTGGAAACAGAGAATTATTATCTTAGTGATTGCAATTCTGCTCGTTGCCGGCACGGTATTAACTTACGTTTTTATTGTGATCAATGGCAAGGCTGAAGTTGCGAAGCAAGAAGAAAGCAGTGAACTGGTGAGCGATTTGTCGAAGCGCTATCAAGAAAAGCAGGCCGAAATCGAAGCTGCCGCTGAGCCCTTGTCAGACAAATACTTCAGTGAGCTAGAAAAATATAAAACAGAGGTTAAAGCTTATAATTCAGCTAATGCCAATAGCGATGGCTTGAAGTCTAAAGATTTAAAAGAGGGCACAGGTAAGCAGCTCAAAGAAGGTGATACGGATTATTATGCCTATTATATTGGCTGGTGTCCAGATGGTACAATCTTTGATTCTTCCTTTGATAGTAATGATAAGCCAACAGCCCTGAACGCTCCACTTGATGCTAGCATTGGATTGATCGAGGGCTGGAATCAAGGTGTTATTGGTATGAAATTAGGCGGCGTGAGAGAGTTATCGATTTCTGGAGATTTAGCTTATGGTGAGCAGGAAATGTGCGAAAGTACAAATACTCCTCTCAAGTTCGTTGTCATGGCGATTGAAGCACCAGAAGATTTAAAGAAACTAAACGAAGAGCTTGACCAGCTTTACATTCAGCTACTTTCTGCTTCCTATGGTACAAGCTTGGAGTAATCATCGTGAAGAAAAATGCTGAACTAGCAATTGTCGGCGGTGGTCCTGCTGGTATTACTGCTGGCTTGTACGCTGCTAGGAGCGGTGTTCAGGCGGTTATCTATGAAAAAGGTAACTTTGGTGGAGAGTTAGCGCAGATTATCAATATTGAAAATTACCCAGGGTATACTGGTGATGGCAAAATTCTGGCACAAAAAATGCGTGAGCAGGCGGAGAATGCCGGTGTTATATTTGAATATGGCGAGTGCGAAGGCCTAGAAACGCAGAGAGATGGCTTTTTACTAAAAATAGACGGTGAAGATGTAACTGCTAAAACTGTACTGATAGCAGTGGGGAATGAGCCGCGCAAGCTAGATATAGATGTAAATATACCGGTTTCATACTGTTCGCTTTGTGATGCGCCTCTGGTTAAAAATAAGAATGTTGTAGTGATTGGTGGCGGCTATTCTGCTACGCAAGAAGCAATCAGCTTGTCAAAAATTGCTAAAAGCGTGACGATTTTAGCTAGGTCGCAGATAAAGGTAGTGGGGAATATTAGACAGAGATTAGAGAATTGTCAGAATATTAGAATCATCGAGAATGCTAAGATCTCTAAGGAAGAAATTGAGAAATTTGAACACGCCTTTGTGTTTATTGGTCATCTTCCGGCAACCGATTTTTTGCCGAAAGAAATTTTGCGCGCTGACGGTACTATTATGACTGGTGCTAGCGCCAAAGAGCTTGAAGGGAGTTTGGACTTATTAGGTCTAGACGGGCTAGAACGAAGAAGCATGCATGAGACACTAATTCCTGGACTTTTCGCAGCTGGAGATGTGCGATTCGACGCCGTGCGACAGGTGGTAACGGCGAGTGGCGACGGCGCAGCGGCGGCTATTGAGATTACCGATTATCTAGATAAATCTAATTTAACTAAGAATAAAGCATGAGTGCCTCAAAATACTGGGGCAATTCTCATGTCTTACCTCTATTGTAGCACAGATTATTCAAAAAGTCAAGATTATTTTATGACAGTAGACAGTGGAGAGAAAGACCGTAGGTGCTGGATGCATAAAAAGTAGGATATATAACGGCATTATAGAGAACTAGATAGCCAGACACATCAGGGTTAATTGTGGAGCTAGTCCAAATTTCACCTTCATCGTTCACTCTCCATAGAGCATGATTCAAGGGGTGATTGATGAGGTTGATAAAGCCGTTGCGAAGATAATAAAAAGGCTTAGCAAATATATTATATCCTGCGACGTTAGGATTATTGGCGCCATAGGATATGTTCGTCATATTTTCCTCTACTAGCTCAAAATGATAATCCTGAAGTAATTTCGAGAAAGTTCCACTGCGGAAAACTGGAGCGCTAGAATCTTCTCTTTCACTCGTTGCCATTTTCCAGCCTTTAGGACAGACTATGGAAGTTTTGCAGGAATGTTAAGCCGGTATGGGTATGAGTTTGAGCATGAGGGCGGAGTTTGGGCAGGGTATTCAGCAGATAATCCAAGCAAAACTGGTTATAATCTCAAAATAAGCCCTATGTCATATTTAGCTTCCGGACAAGTCGGCCTGGATACTGGCACTTTGAGTTACTATGGAATGTGGGGATTCTGGTGGCATAATACAGTTCCTGATCTAGTCGTGAATGCTTATTATTCTAGCGTAATTAATAATGCAGTCATTCCGTCTAGGCATACATCGCGTGCTTATGGCTATTCTCTCCGCTTCATTAAATAATTAGACCCACCGAAGCCTTAGGTAATTCGAGATTTTATAATCTAGTGTTCAGAATAGTTGTTGTGATTTTTACAATAACTGACGGAGCAGTCATATTTTGCAGGTTACCGGAGAGAAGCGCCATAAATACGGTCATTGCCTACATTTGGATAAATATGGCTCG
>CAZVTE010000023.1:0-11834 GCA_964629705.1 uncultured Candidatus Saccharibacteria bacterium
ATCCCTTTCTGTGGGGAATCCGGACTCACGAGGAGGACTAGCGGCAAAGCCCTGTAACGACAGGTGCTTTGAACGCGGCCCCACAGAAAGTGGATAAGAAAAACCGGAAGAAGAATGGGTCACTTTTAGAAAAGACTAAATTATAACTAGATGATAATATGTAAGTCTATATGGGTTTAGGTTTGAGGAAAAGGGGAGTGACGGCTGGGGAATTGGAACAACTATACAAGCAGGTGATATTAGTCCACTAGTAGCGCCATTTTACGGAGTAAAGGCTGGTACTATTGATTTATTTCCGGGGGTGCTCTACGATTTAAACACTTGGATAAATATTCAAAGCAGCACGGCACTTACGGATACATTAGTGCTTTACTCAGCTTTACATAGTAAGTTTATTTATCCAACAATGTCAAGTAGTAAATATAATGCGTTTTCTCTCCGCTATTCTATGAATAGAGCAAGAGCTGCAGCTAGAAGCATTTAATCATAAATTACTTAATAATAAAAATGTTCCACACCTAGAGTAAGAATAAATTACAAATACTAAAAATCCCCTCACGAGACATGTAGTAAAATCCTTTACTAAATATTCCGAGAGGGGTGGTTTTGCGCGCTTCTAAGCTATTTTAGCTCGGTTTCGATAAACTCAAGCCAAGGAGCTGGCGGAAGCTGCGACTTTTGGCGTGTTGGAACTCGCTTCAGTCTTTTACGCATAAATCTCCTATTTAATTGCAGTCGCAGAGGGGAGTATATAAACAATAATCGACCAAACTCGCATGCAACTTTCTCTATTCTATCAAACCCATAGCCAAAAATCAAGCATAAGCCTATTAAAATCCATAAACAGATTATTCCAAAGGCAGAAAGCTATTTCGTGCTCGTCTTTTTAGGCTTTTCGATGCCTTTTTCTTCTAGAATCGCATCGATTTTATCACGTAATTCGTCTAAAAACTCAGTTGTGCTTTTGTCGCGCTGGCTGATTCGCTCGCCATTGAGATAAAAACTTGGCGTCCATTCCACATTAATCTTTGCCGACAAGCCATCATCGAAAGTAATCTTCTGCGTTACCTCGCGACTACGCATATCTTTGCGAAATTTCTCCATGTCGCCTTTGCCACCGGTCACCTCTGTAAAGAAGCGCTCGAATTGCTCTTGGCGAGTTGAAGCGCTAGAATAAAACCAGTCATCTTGCTCGCTGAAAAGCTTATCCTTATATTCGAGCCAATAACCTTGTATCGCTGCCGCATTAGCCGCCGCTGCCGCTGCTGTACCATTCTGATGGTAATCCATAATATCTGTTCGAAAAACCACCGCTAACTTGCCATCGTATTCCTCTACAAGTTGATTGATATACGGGTTCATCGGCGCACAAGCATCACACTGATAATCACCGTATTCAAAGAGCACCACTGGTGCGTCTTTATCACCCTCGACCATATCGCCCAAATTGCCGTTTGCTTCACTTGGCTCAATAATCGAATAGAGGTCGTAGTCATCATAATTTACCTTGATTTTGCGATTTTGGGTCAAGCTCACTCCCAAAATGACTAAGAAAATCGCCACGATTACCCCTACGATGATACCAAATTTTTTATTCATAAACACCTCCCTAAGGTTGAAACTACAATAAACTGCCATTATTATACATCTTTCTTCTCTAAAAAACAAGCTGATAATAGGGTAAAACGCTAAATCTTTAAGATTTTTTAAGAAAACCATAATCTAGGAGTTCATGAAAGTTTTTACCTAGTATTTTCGTGTCGTCAGTGCTATACTAAAACTAATTATGCAGAAGTTTTTGGAGAGGTTAAGCGTAATTTGGCAAACTTTCTGGATAAGGCTGAAAACACTTTTCCAGCGGGCTTTTCGTGGTATCAAAAAATTCTTTAAGGCTGTCCGCAGAAACTTTCGCAAATTCAAACGCCATACTCTGACGAAATTTACTCGGTGGGTAGATCCACGACTAGAGAAATACCGAGTTAAACAACATGATTATCATGCAAATCAAGTAGCAGAAAATAATGTCAAAAATAAGCAAACAGAGAATGAGGTAAAAAATACTAGAGCAGAGATAAAATCAGTTGCTGGCATGGCAGGGGATTTGGCGATTCAAGCTGAAGCCGTGCATTACACTCCTAAAACTAAGCAAGACTTTCTGGAGCTCGTAAAGCGTACACCGAGGACAGTTCTGAGTGGTCGTGAGCGGAATTTGCTGGCCAATGTTATGAATTTTGACGAGCAGCGTGTGGGTGATATTATGCTTCCAAAAGAGGCTATCACTTATGTGCATGACGATGAAATTTTGGGCCCGCTGATGCTAGACCGGTTGTACCGCTCGGGTTTTTCCCATTTTCCGGTAGTAGACCACACGAATGAGGTCATCGGCATCATCCACACGGCAGTCTTGAACAGTCTCGAGGAGAAAGAAACTCACCGTGCGGGCGAGTTTATGGAGCATCGGGCCTGTTTCTTGCGCGAGGATTACACTTTGCGGCAAGCGCTAGCGGCTTTTTATCGCACAAATTCGTATTTTTTCATTGTGGTTGATAAGAGAGGTAAGACTGTTGGCCTCTTAACCTATCAGATGCTTATGAATTATCTGTTTGGCAAAAATATCAATGATGATTTTAACGCTGATAGCGAAAGAATGCAAGTCGCAGAAAGAAAAATGGAGTAAAAATAAATGTTAAAAAACCATTTACAGTTTGTTTGTCAAAAGTGTGGCGCAGTTTATCCCAAGTGGACTGGGCGCTGTAATGCCTGTGGTGCTTGGAGCTCTCTTATTGAACAATTTGATGGCGATGGTGACGAGGGTAAATCCGCTGTCTCACGTGGTCGCTTGTCTGGGAAAAAACTGGATTTTGTATCGATTAAAGAGCTGGAAGTTGCAGACAGCAAAAAACGTATCTCTACTGGTTTTCATGATTTAGACGTGGTGTTGGGCGGTGGAATTCTGCCAGGGGCGGTAGCCTTACTCGCCGGCCAGCCGGGTATTGGTAAATCGACAATTCTGATGCAGATTTGTGCCTTTGTAGCACAGAATAAAGCTGTGCTGTATATCTCTGGTGAGGAATCAGCCGGCCAAGTGAAGCTGCGCGCCATCCGGCTTGGTGCTGAAAATGACAATTTAAAATTTGCTAGCAGCACCTCGGCGAATGACGTTGCCAAAACTATTGAAGAAGGTGAATTCGATCTGGTGATTGTTGATTCTATCCAGACGCTCACTCTAGCGGAAATCGCATCTGCCCCTGGGGGAATCTCGCAAGTCACTAACTGTGGTAATCTGATTATTCGGGCTGCCAAAATTTCGGATACGGCGGTGATTATCGTAGGGCACGTCACCAAGGAAGGCACGCTGGCTGGACCAAAAGTGCTCGAACATATGGTGGATATCGTCATGAATTTTGAGGGTGATCGCTATGGCGGATTCAAGATTATTCGTGCTGTCAAAAACCGTTTTGGCTCTACCAACGAGGCTGCAATTTTTGAAATGAACGAAAATGGTCTCGAAGAAGTAGAAAATCCTTCTGCGGCCTTGCTCTCAGAACGGCAAAATACCGATGGTTCAATCATTCTGGCAACACTAGAAGGCACACGTCCAATTCTGGTAGAAATTCAAGCGCTCGCCACTCCTACCAACTTTGGCTACCCTAAACGCACCAGTTCGGGATTTGATATTAACCGCTTAAATCTGCTTATTGCTGTGGTAGAGCGGCGCACAAAGTTGAAATTATCAGACAAAGATGTTTTTATTAACGTGGTCGGCGGGCTGCGCTTGCAAGATTCAGCGGCTGACCTTGCCGTCTGTTTAGCTATGGCTTCAGCGGTAGCCGGGAGAAAATTAGCTGAGGATTTTGTGGTCTTCGGCGAAGTCGGGCTGGGCGGGGAAGTACGCTCAGCCTTTCGCCCCGATCAACGCATTGCCGAAGCCAAGAAACTGGGCTTTGCCCATGCTATTGCTCCGGCCACGGTTAAGGATAGTTTCGTAATCCCAGTGCGAGATTTGCGCACTACGCTAATTAAATATGTCAATGAATAAGTCCCTTATATTACACCATAAGTCAAGCACTTTTGTCAAAAAACAGTCGATTTTTTCGTCAAAAATTCGCAAAATTGCCCAAAATAGCTTTAAACTATTTACTTTTTTCGTAATCTGTGATATAATAGAAAGAAGGACTAATCAATAGTCTGCACTTTAAAAAATATTTCATATCTAGAAATGCATAAATCTTAAGGAGGGGAAGATTATGAGTCTTAAACAAAACATTTTTCAATTTCCAACGTTGGAGAGAGCCGAAGAGCCATTCGTCTACTATAGCGGCTTTTACTGTCAGCCAGGCTTTCAACAGGCTATAGGTAATCTGCCTGCCGCGCAGAAGCAAGAGTGTCCACTGGAGACGCTAATGAAGAGCCTGTATAAAATCGCTGATTGCTTTACAGTGTCGAGGTTAGGCGAGCCGCGGAGTTATATCGCCACAGATGGTGAAATTAATTTTGAACAGATTTTGCCTAGCGGCTTTAATGTGTGGATTCGGCTGGACGGAACGGCCTGCTATCAATATTCGGGTCAATCCGACCCAGAAGCGCAACTGGTACGAGAGTTTACCGAGCATAGTATTCGGCTGTTTCAGTTATTGAGTACCACATGGTATAGCTTGACTCCAGCGCGGATAGTTAACAATCGCTGCCTTAATCAGCCACTAGTAGATGTGGCTGCGGCCTTTGACTTGGTAGCGTATTATGCTATGCTAAAGGATGTACAGCAAACGTTCCAGCAGGAGCTGGAAGCTTATATCGAGATGGCGCGCGTAACCCGAGAGGTAGAAGCAATGAATATGCCTCTGATTGCATATTATCAAGAGCTCGATCGGAGTTTGCGTGATAACTTCGGGCAGCTAGGGTGGTATGCGACTTTTAAGAGGAAGCATCCGTTCTTGGCTATATTTTACAGTGAAGTCTCACTGAAGCGAAATATGCAAGAGGTGAACCGCCTGCAGCATCAGCTACGCTCATGCCTAGCAAATGGGCTGGTAGAGAATGACCAGTTTCAGACCTTGCAAGATTTCGAGCATCATTGCCAGCAACAAGACACGGCGCTGCATCAGCTTTACGACCACATTACCGTGATTGTGAATCTGGTCAAAACCTTGAATCGTATTCATAACGCTGTCGTGATGCAACCAGTCATGCTAGTGCCAGATTGCTTTAATGGCGAAGAGGCTCAGGAGATTGTTAAATTCTGGGAAATTGAGACCGGCAAGATTATGCCCACGGTAGCGAATCCACTGGGCGAGGTTCAGCCAGTTAGGTTCGGGAACACACAGCGAGTAGACGAGCCTTTCCGGGCGGTCACCAAGATCTCGCGCAATATGTTTGCGGGCTACGAGTCCAGCCCAAGTAAAGAATGGGATAAGTCTCTATTTCGGCAATCAGAAGAATTGGTGTCGCTGTTTGCTGAGGCTGAAACCGCCTTGAAAGCTTGTAAATTGCTGTAGTTAGATATGGAAACGCTAAGGCTTCTGTTGCCCGCAGAAGCCGATTTTTATATAAACGTTTTGTTGTCGTTCTTACGTAAAATAATTATTTGCAATCAAAAAGCTCCGCTTCCCGCATAACGCAGTTAGCGAAGCTTTTAAAGAACAAAAGAGGTCAAAGCTCGGATTATCCAGTATGTCGACCCATGATCCCGGATCTTTTTGTTAGTGTGATTTCTTCAATCACAGAATACTCTCCCCGTGGAAAGCGCTGGTAGGCGTAATTAAACTTAGCCGCCGTCCGTATCATGGCGGTGTGCCGCACCCACTCCAACCAAGTTAACCCTTTTCCAGTGACAGACGTAGAGCTATTATGACTCCGTTTGTAATCTTTGAGAGCGAGGTCAAGCTGCACGTTGTAGTAGGCTAGCACGTGGTCGCTGGCCTCCCAGCCAAAAAGTGGCACAATCACATAATCGAAGTGCTTGCCCACGCTCACGATAGCCCTGGCACGCTGAGGCATTTTGACGATGTCGTCAATTGCTGGCACGCTACCTACAAACAATTTACCCAAGAGCCTTGGTTGATTATGCATCACAATAAACGATGTTTCTTCCGCCAAAACCTCTAGGTCAAAAGGAGCACTCCTGCAGCTGAAAAAAGTCTGCTCCGAGCTGAGAGGTTGATAATCAAAGTCATCGAAAAATCCCGTTACCAAGTAGCTACGACCGCGAATCTCCTCTGCTACCTCGTCAATTGTAGCTCCATGCTTGACACGGTAATACAATCTGTCATGACTTGATAAATATTCCATCGCGTAACCCTTACGGCGCACATATTCGAAGCTCAGCAAGAACCATAAATGCTTCGTTGCTCCAACCATGGCAACGAGCGCCATCCCAATCAGTATCCAGTAGAGAATGTTCAGCAAAACCACGCCATAGCTTGACCAAGTCGAACGCCGTGATATGTCGATAAACATATAAGCCGATGCTGCCGACCCGCCCGCAGCCATTAGAAACGTAAATCCCCTCAGCATCTCTGAGAAAATGTATTGTTGCACTTGTAAATCCATTAAACCCCTCCTTTTTGTAAAATTACAAGCTTTCAACCCTCTTCTTCAATCTTATTACAGATTGACCACATTTTCAATATAAAAGTTTAGCCCGGGTGACTGTATTCTGATAGGGGAAGCAATGAAAAAATGTATTTTCCCTATTGACTTTTTACGCAATGTGTGATATAATGGAAGGATAGGGTATAATAAATTTGACATTATACTCGGAAAGTCCTTTAAAAAGTGTTTTTAGAGTCATGAGGAGGGAATAATGAAAGAAGAAAACAGAAAGAGTCGTGCTCAGCTGGGCACGCAGGAGTTGTATTCGGCGGCAGGCAAAAGAATAGTTGCCCTAATACTGATTATACTGATTAGTCTGGTATATTTGTTTAGGGTTCCGCAGCTCTTGTCCAACAATTCCAGCCCAGAAAATCGGCTAAGAGCCATGAGTAATGCTTTTCATGGTTCAGACCTTAATTCTGTGGTTTATAGCTTACAGGATGAGGAATACGAATACCATGTCGAATTCGATATCGATGGCAATAAGGTGTTTGAACACACGGATTTTAATCCCGATGAGGTGTACACTCATGGTGAAGCACTGTGGCTGCTGATGCGTTCTAGTGCAAAGATTGATTTGCATAACCACCCGCTCAGCGTCCTAGGGCCGTCAATTGCCGATTTGACTAACCTTGATCATCAAAAACCACATGGTATTAGTCTGGTAGTGGCTGGTAATTGTTTGTATTGCTTTGCAGCTGTTGACGAATGGCCAAGCAGTGACGAAATGGAGCAAATTTGTAATCAAGCTCGGATTGCAGTGGGAGCGAATAGCTACAGCGAGGTGTTTGAAGATTTGGGCCTAATGAATAATTTTTATTCGGAAGTGGCAAAACGTGGTAATCTGATCTATGGGTTGTATATTCTGCATTATGGCTTGCAACCAACGGAAGTTGTCAGACATATCCGTGACGAGCAACAACTCAGACAACAATTACAGTGAAGGAGGGGGTAAACATGTCAGGAATTATCATGAGATTCAGAACTTTTATTGCTACTATCAGAGAGCAGATACTAACAATTGTCATTATCTGCGCAGACATAGCAGTTGCATCCTTTTTGCCACAGATGCTGGCGGTTATGTTACACGAGCCACTCTATGTGCACTTCGGATACCATGCTATGGAAGCTTGCGAACGCTGGTTTGATCATGTCTCATTTCTGGTCTCGTTTGCTGTGCTCGCTTATTACCTCTGTAAATTTAGTTCCGAGACATATCAGCAGGCCCTAAGTGTTTTTGGGCGAATCGCCAGCGTCTTAGAGCAGCAGGAGCATAAAAATGCAGTTATCTTCTGCGTTCCCGAACGGCATCGGTTAGACAATGTGCCGCTTTCGGCTTGTTCGCATCCCAAGTTTGGTTTACTTGGGGCGGAATATCGTTTTGGTAAGTGCAATCAGGGGTATCCCAGCACGACAATTTTCATTACCCCGGAATTTACACTGGATTTTTTGCGTGAGCATGATTTGTTTACGTCTAACGAAGATGCGCTGTGTAAAAAGCATACTCAGCCGGCTAGGCAATACATTCTGATTGATGCGCACTGCATTTACGTGCTCGATAGCTTAAGCGAGTTCTCCCCTGAGGAGTTAGAAGACTTAGATGCAGACTTCTATAAGAGATATGGTAAAAACTTAGATCAGGCGGAACTGTCTGAGCAAGCAGAGGAAAGTTCCATTCTGCTGGATAGTACTTTGCAGGAACTAGCCGATGCGCACCAGCTAAACTATCATCGTTATGTTTATACTAGTCAAGCTGAGCGTGAATTCTGGCTGGAAGAGCTTCTCCGTGGCGGACTCTGAGGCGCTGCCTAGGCCTTGCTGTCAAACTTTGATGGCAGGGCTATTTTTTCGCCGTCAAAATGCTTATATTTTTGGTAAAATGAGGATTAGGGGCGAGAAAATGTATTTTCCCTATTGACTTTTTACGCAATGTGTGATATAATGGAAGTATGGGTAGGACTTAATTTGACAAATGCTACCCTTGTGACATATTAACATAGAAAAGTGCATGTGGCGCTGAGTTTTTGAGGTGAATCTTAAGTTGACCTCAAAATTTGGTTTGCTAGGCTTTTCTAGCACCTTAACAACTGTTTCAGGAGGAAAAACCATATGAAAAAAAGAAAACATCGACACCCAGACACTTGGCTCAGACGCAAGGTTGACTTGCAGCTAATGGGCTTTGTTGCGCTAGTAGCTCTGCTGATAGCCGTTTTTAACGATTTCCCATTTTGTGCGAGTCCCAAACTGGCTAAAATTGGGCTCACCGCTTACGACAATATTGACGCCGGAGAAACCGTTAGCAAGTTTACCCGTACCGCGTTCTATCATGACGATAATTACGTTGGATTCTTCACGGCAGGTAAGCAGAAGCTGTTAACACGGCGGTTTAGTGAAAACGCTTGCGAAGGTTTAACTACCGGCGCATATCGACTTTTAAGAACAGCTAACGCTAAGGTTGAGGTAATATACTACTCTAGCAAAAGCCATTCTGCAAAACTAGAGGATCTTGTGGCGGTAAAATCGCTTGGAGATGATGGAGTACTGATAATATTTTGGGATCAATTCGCTTGGCTATTTGCCGCTCGACAGGGTTGGCCAACGCACAATGAACTTTGTCGGGCGTTATCCCTAGCTTGTGAAGGCGTGACTCATAGTGACGGACAGCAGTGGGTATCTCGGCAGCGGCCGACTACTAAAAACGAACTCATGTCACTCGTTGCCGAAACCCTAGACCTCGAATTTGAGTGGTTGGAGCCTGGTCGGTATACAAATGCCGAGCTTGAAGAGTTGATTAACCAATTGGTTGATAGGCTGCTCGATTCACAGGAAAAGGAGGTGATTTAGATGGCAAGGAAGCTTCTATCTCGAAAAAATCTTACTCTCATATGCTCGCAGGCTAGAACCTACCCGCTAGCGTTATGCTTGGCAATACTGGAGATAGCTAACCGAGCTTTACTCTGTCTCATTAGTATTAAGATTGTGCACGATTTTTGCCTTGCGTATACAACGAAAGCGATTGCACAGAGGTGCACTCTGCTTGCTTTGGTGGCTTTTACTGCCATAATTGGTCATGAAATCGGTTATCAACTTGGAAAACTAACCCAAATTGGTATAGAATCACGATTTATTGTTGGTTCACTGTTTGATATTCTGCACCAAGCAATGCAAACAGACATCCCGTTTTACGCATACGTACCGACTAAAGCGTGTGGGCTCGCTACCAAACGATTCAATGGGGCGTTCTTGGACTCTGTCAACAAGATTGAAGCTTATAATTATCTTGAGACAGAGAATAGGGACGACTCAGCCTTAATCTACTTTGGTGAGCCTTTCGGTCACGAGCTCTGGCGTTTCGGTTTCTTCGAACGAAACGACTCAAACAGGCTAATTTATATCACAAATCGTGTGGTGCATGCGTTAGTTTTCTTGCAGCCTTTTAATGAGCAGGAAGGCAAGGTTTTGTGGCATGAATATCAAAATCTGCAAAAGGAATATTTGCCAGCCATCGAAAAAGAAATTGGCTATTACTATGGTAATTCGATGGATGCATATTATGGTAATGGCGTGCTTTGCCAAAAACGGATTTTTGAAGAGCTGTCACACCGTTATGGATTTAAGTATTTCTACTTTCCGTACACTACGAGAGAACGGGTTTATGACGCCGTTGAGTGCGCCTTAAGCCATGCCACACTTCTTGAAACAGATTCCGCTCTGAGCAATAAGACCGCTCAGGTTTAAAACGTACCTTAACAACCAATGTTCAAAAAGGAGGAAGAACATGAAAAAAATTCTAATTACTGCTGTAACCTGTTTGATTTTTGTGATTGCGGGCTGGTTATTTTTAACCTATAACCCAAAAGTAGCGTCAAAGCTACTCGCGGAGATTTATCCACCGGAGCATGCAACTGTGGCGGAATACGTTGAGGAGCAGTCGGAGTATGAGAATACGCATTATGCATATTTCGATGCTGATGGTAATGAATATTGCGAATTTGACGCGCACCCAGAAAAGAATAGTCTTAAACTGCGCACTGCGAAATATTTGCTTCGCAAGATTCAGCCTAATATTCGGGTGATTCATCGTTATAATGGTGAAGATCTGATGATTACGGATATTGCTAATGCCCCGCTGACTGGCAAACGGGGAATCCTAATTCTTAATAATTCTCACTGCTGTTTCTATCTGGCGGCTAAAGACGAATGGCCAGAAGAGAAAGAAATTCTGTATTATTGCAAGGCTATAACCTACGACATTGAGGTGATGCGCCGCGGTGGTCGGGTGGAATCCGAATTGGCAGCCAAAAATTATCTGCTGCAGCAGTTGGCCGACAAGCTTGATCTCATCTACTGGTATTTGCCAAACTATGAGCATCAGACTGCAGAAATCATTGGGCGCATTCGCGAGCTGCAGGAAAAAGGTCATATCGACTGGTAAAATCTTTTTATGTTTTTCAACTGAATATTGTGTAGCCTCGCTATCGCTATGATGGCGAGGTTTTCTCATTTTGCATAAACCCCTTCTCCTTTTATTTTTAATTTAGTATAATAAATAGAGAAGAAAGGAGCGAGCTGGAATGCGAATATTAGGAATTGATCCGGGTACAGGAATTTGTGGCTTTGGCGTGATTGAGCGGAATCGCGCCCTAGACTATGGTGTGATCTCCACCCCACCTCACACGCCCTTACCGGACCGCCTAGAAGACATTTATAACTCCTTGAATGAGATTATTCAGCTTAATCATCCCGAGGTGATGGCAATCGAAAAACTCTTTTTCAAACAAAATATTACCACCGGTATCTCGGTGGCAGAAGCTCGGGGTGTTTGCTTGCTTGTAGCCAAGCAAAATCATTTGCCAATTTACGAATATGCCCCTAATCAGATTAAGAACGCCATTGCTGGTGACGGCCACGCCCATAAGCCGCAGATGCAAGAAATGGTACGTGTGCACCTAGGCCTCAAATCCGCACCCAAGCCCGACGATGCTGCCGATGCCCTTGCAGTAGCGATTGTGCATGCATTCGTGGCGCGCGACGGGGTGTAATAACCCTAAAATCTCGCGCTTTTTATATGCTACTCATCTCTCTATTATACCACAGATTGCTAGGAAAAGCAATATTTTTGCGGCATTTTTTTGCAAAATCTACAAAAAGTATGGGAAAACTGTACAAAAACAAGCAAAACTGCAAATTACTACGTAAATAACCCACTACCTATGCAACATTTCAGCAGGAGTTAGAAACTC
>CAZVTE010000024.1:0-3770 GCA_964629705.1 uncultured Candidatus Saccharibacteria bacterium
AGCAACTTTCTTGATAGCGATAATGTTTACGTGGATTTAATGCTCACTCTTTTTCAAAGTTTAATCAAAACTAATTATAACTTTTATCTAGAGAGGCTACTTAGATTCTCAATTTATTTATTGACACTCACTGACAAGTTTAATCTAGTCAATTTACGTAAATTGCTACTTGATGCAGATTTTAGAAAAGAGCTAATCAAAATCAGTGAGCCGGTAGCTCCAACCAATATTATTACCTTCTTTCTGCAGGATTTCAGCGAACTTAAAAATCAACATTATGACCAAGCATTTGCGCCCCTTATTACTCTAATTGACGAGCTACAAATGACACCAGTCTTTAATCAAGAAAAACTCACCCAAAATCTTGTGGACATCACAACGCAAAATTTCTTGACCGTGTTCTCGCTCAACCGTAACCTTTTAGGTGAGCAAACCGTCCAAACTATTGCCGGTCTCTTGATGCAACAGATTTTCACTTACGCAACGATTAAACCTCTCGACACTAGAATTATCGTAATCATTGACGAAGTTGCTATTATCGAAAATCCCATCTTACCAAGATTCCTATCGGAACTCAGAAAATATAACGTTTTTGTGATACTGGCGGGGCAATATTTCAGCCAAGTGAGCCCAGAACTTCAAGACGCCATTTTTGCCAATGTCAATAATTTTTATAACTTTCGCGTCTCTGAAATGGATGCTAGAATTCTTGCCGAAAACCTAGAGATTAAAATTAAAAATGGCGAGGAAGAACCCGAAAAAGCTTTACTCGAAAAACAAAGTTTACTCAGCACGCTCAAAAACCGCGAGTGCTTGGTTAGGATTATGAATGACGGTACTTTGATACCGATGTTTAAAGCACGCACGGTTGATTTTTCGCCACCACGTCTTGAACGCAGGCGACATGCTGAGGCTCTACATAAGAAGCTCAAGACCGATGTTCAAGAATATAATTTTATTATCGATACGGATGTTAATCTCAAAGAATTAATGCAAAATACCAGTTCAAGCAGGAGAAAAATCAATCATGAATAACCAAAAAGCTTTAGAAATTACTCAAAAAATCCTAGAAACCGTTTTTGGCACTAAGACTGAATTCAATCTCGATGAAATTAAAAACCTCTTTGCCTTTGATGTGCGCTTACCAATTGAAGTTACCGATGACACCACTGGCGAAAAAACTTATACCGCTATGGTAAATAGTAAAAAATTTATCACTAATAAGAATATGGAAAAATGGGACGACGATAAGGGCTGGATGCAGAAATACACAAAACCCATCAGCCTCAGCGAAATTCTCAAAAAATGGCAACAGATCAATCTTACTACTACCGAACGTGTTTATGGTAGCGAAAACGTTATCAAGAGTGACCCGATTTATAATTCAGAATATGTCTACAACTCAAGTGATTGCAACAACTGCAAGAATGTAATCTTTTGCGATGGTATCCATAAAAGTGAAAATTGTCTTGCTTGTCAACGTAGCGGTAACCTCGAATATTGTATTCGCGTTGACGATTCGAGCAATTGTACCAGCTCCTATGTCGTGGCTTGTTCAGGGAAAATTAGTAATTCTATGTTTATTCAAGATGCCAATACTCTGCATGAATGTATTTTTTGTAGCCATATCGCCAATCACGAATATTGTATTGCAAATATGCAATTTGAAAAAGACGAATACTTCGCTCTCAAAAATAAAATTATTGATTGGATTTTGCAAGAACTAAAATGATTTATCAAATAACCGTAAAACCTGGCAGCAAAAAGGGTGATTTAGTGGAACGAGTCGGCGATAACGAACTGATCGTCTATCTCAAAGCAAGACCAGTCGAAGGCAAAGCCAATGCAAGTCTAATCAAAATCCTAGCCGAGCACTTTCAAGTTACTCAAAACCAAATTACTATTAAAAGTGGCACAAAAAGTCGAAAGAAGCTTATCGAAATCAACTAACTATGATATAATTATGACTAAGAAAATAAGTGAGGTAAAAAATGGAACAGTCAGAAAAAGTAGTTATCAGAATTGCAGAGCAAGATGATATTAGTGATATTATTGCACTAACCAATGAATGCTTCGGCGTCAACGATTCAGTCGCCTATGCAGAAAAAATCTTCGAGCAAACTAAAACCGACCCCAATCAGATATATATTAATGCTTACCTCGACAATCAGTTAGTCGGACATATGAAAGTGACAATTATCCCTACAATTTATGAAGACATGAACACTTATGCAATCCTCAACCACGTTTGTGTAAAGCCAGAGATTCGTCGCAAGCACATTGCTACTAAGATGCTTAACAAAGCCTTTGCAATTTGTCAGGAAAGAAACGTTAAAGTTGTCGAGCTCTGGTCTAGCAATTTCCGTGAAGCTGCTCATGCTTGTTACAAAAAATATGGTTTTAAAGTCCTAGACGCAAAATTCTTTACATGTGACGTGGAGAAAAATTAAATGGCAAATCCAAAACCCAAAATCACTAATATCTACATCGGCGGCTGGTTTCAAAGAACTATGTTGCAACTGTCTGAAGTTTATGACTTCCTACGCTCTGCTGAGTCGAAAATGGACGGTCTTGATAAGGAAAAACTAGCAGAACTGCGCAAAGCTTTACAAATTGGCAGTGTAAGTTATGGCGTTGCCGGCGAAGAATTTGTCAGTTTTGTGACTAGCGAACATATTCGTGTAAAGATATTTGAAGACGGCTTAATCACACTGAACACATCTGAAGTTGGCGAAGAAACTCTCTTTGCTGATGTTGATCACCTACAAGATTATTATGAAACCAAGCTTACGCCGGCAATCAATTACCTATTTAGTCTTGGCGCACCAGTACCAAAAGAATTAGCTAACATTGAAAACATCTATCCATACTTTATTGTTTGCGATGACATCAGTAAAGAACAAATGTCAGATTTGCTCGCCAAGACTGAGCGCCAAAAGTATTTCGAATTTGACACCAACAGCTACTCCGTAATTCGTGGTGATAAATATTACTTTATCAACAATAAGAAGAAATCGCTGGAAACAATCGAACGTTATATTGAAGAACAAGTCTTTATCCGCGAGTTCAAAGGACAGTTGCATCGCTACCTTAACCTTCACCGTATTATCTGGGAAAAGATTGACAATGTTAAAGAGCGCTCCAAAGTTAAGGGTAAAGACGTAATCATGTTTACTACCAAACTTGATGGCTATGCCAAAACTATCAACCTAATCGATGGTCGCATTAAACAAATGTCGACCTACATCTCCACTCGAGAAAGAATTGCTAAATCCGATCCAGACCTCGAAGAATTCTTAGCAATTTCCGGCTTTAGATATGAGACTTTACGCGACACTCTAGAATACATTAAGGATCTTTGGGATATGACTAAGAGTTATGTCAGTCAAGCACAGAAATTATTTGCTGGCATTAAGGAAGATATCACTTCTAGCAATATCCGCAACCTCACTATCGTTACCTCTATGTCTGCTGGTGCTGCAGTTCTAGACTTATTCACCGAATCCGAACCAACCTTTACTACGTTTGGCTTCGTTTACTTCTTTATTCTCGCTGCAATCGGCTGGGGATCAACTAAAATTCTCGGCTGCATTGCCAAGAAGCGCAAATATGAAATTTCTGACATTGAGTATGACAAAGATATTAAGTAATTTTTAGTAGAGCAAAAGGAGTATCGCTAATGAAAAAGATAGTCAGTCTAATTACAGGAATTTTATTAGCACTAGTAGTGACGACAGGGCTAGAAATTCATGTAAGCGCCACGAATGAAA
>CAZVTE010000024.1:3780-5669 GCA_964629705.1 uncultured Candidatus Saccharibacteria bacterium
TACATCGATTCTGAAGAACAATTTCAATTCGAGAATAACCTGTTCATAGCCGGAGATAAAATAAACGGAACTAATCAAGACGGTAGCGACTTGAATGTAAATGGTCTACTATTTCAATTTGGTGACAATATTAAAACTCGTGCAAACTCCGAATATAGTTTCGCTATTGGCAATCTCATAGAAATCGTGGGTACGGTTAATAAAGACGTCTTTGCCCTCGGTAATAAGATTGAAATTGCTGAGCCAGCCGAGATTGGCGGTAGCTTTTATGCTGCTGGTAACAACGTAGAGATCAATAGTGACATCAACGGCGACATTGCCATTTTTGCTCGAGAGCTCAGTATTGCTGACAATATCAAAATTAGCGGACAAGCCAATCTTTACGTTGAACAAGTCAATTTTGGCGAACAAGTGAGTATCGCTGGTGACATTATTTATAATGAAGATGCAGATTTAAAAGGCTACTCTAATATAGCCCACGGTGGTAAGCTAGAGAGCTACATAGAAACTACCTACGAACCGGACATTGCTGAAATATTACTACAAAAGCTATTTAGTACAATTGCTCTAATTATTATTATAATTGTCATGCTCTTGCTATTTCCAAAAATTTACCCTAAGATTAAAACTATTTTTACTAACTCTAGCGAGATAGTAAAAAGCGGAGTGATTGGACTAGGAATTCTTGTAGGAACGCCCGTTGCCAGCATTCTCCTACTTTTTACAGTAATCGGCGTACCAATTAGCTTATTGTTACTCACTATCTATGGAATAATGATTTACTTGGCACAAGCTTTCACGGGTATTTGGCTAGGGCATCTTATTACAACTGGATTAATTAAGACCAAGACAAATCCTTACGTTGAAGCCTTAGCCGGAATAGTCGTGCTCGCAATTCTATCTCTAGTACCATATTTTGGCAGTGTAATTGGCTTCTTCTCATTACTAATCGGGCTCGGCATCATTTTCTACGCCGCAAAGGGGAAGCAAGATGCATGAAAGCTGGAAAAATTTCCTAGATAGCGAATTCTCTAAGGATTATTTCAAAGAATTAAGTAAATTCCTAAGTCAAGCCTATGCGAATACTACTGTTTTTCCTAAAAAGACTCAAGTCTTCCAAGCGTTCACAAGTGATTTAAATAATGTCAAAGTCGTAATTCTCGGGCAAGATCCCTATCACACGCCAGGCGCGGCACATGGTCTAGCTTTTTCAGTGCCAAATTCGCAACCAATTCCACCATCATTAGTCAATATATATAAAGAAATTGATAATGAATATGGCAGCCATAAGAATCAAGGCGGCTATTTAGGCAACTGGCAAGAACAAGGAGTCTTATTGCTAAATAATGTTTTGACCGTTGAAGCGCACAAAGCTGGATCGCATCGTGGCAAGGGCTGGGAGATTTTTACTGAAGCGGTTGTTAAATATATTAATGAGCATAAAGAAAATCTAGTTTTCCTATTATGGGGAAGAGATGCTAGAAATAAAAAAGCATTAATAGATACAAATAAGCACCTAGTCCTAGAGTCACCACACCCATCGCCACTATCGGCTCATGCTGGCTTCTTTGGTAACGGTCATTTTAAAAAAGCTAACGAATATTTAAAAATGCATGGACTAAGCGAAATTGAATGGTAAATTGCGACTTCTTATAAAAATCTAAAAAAGATTAGGCTCATGCTTGCTAATTTTCATCGAAATCTGCTACACTACACAGCATACCAAACTAAACAGGAAAACAGTAATGTTTCAGATTCGAAAAATATTCACCAAGTTGCTGGCAGCAACACTAATAGTCGGCTGTTTTTATACGACCACGCCAACTAGCGCTAGCCCAGCACAATGTGACGACCTCAAAATAATTTTCGCCCGTGGATCAGGAGAAAAA
>CAZVTE010000024.1:5679-10951 GCA_964629705.1 uncultured Candidatus Saccharibacteria bacterium
GAAAAACTACATGACGTAAGCGAAACCGCGTGGCGCGAAAGTCTCGAACAAAATTTACAAACCACTGCTTTGAAGTACAGCTTCTACGAACTCGGCAGCGAAAAACAATCCGGCTACCAATATCCTGCTGCCGCTGTCAGCGGTTCCGTAGATGGTGTCATGAACCTTCTCGGCGCCTACATCAGTGCTGGCTCTATGTTCGATTTTGGTAATAGCGTTTTTGCAGGTCAACAAGAACTACTCAGCTATGTCAACAAGGTTTCTGCTGATTGCCCCAACACAAAATTTGTACTCGGCGGCTATTCTCAAGGTGCTATGCTTATTAGTGGCTTGCTTAATCAGCTTGATGATAATCGCATAGTTTATATAGCAACCTTTGGCGATCCAAAGCTTTACCTTCCAGAGGGCAAGGGTGTTTTTCCGGACGCTTGTTTTGGCAAAAACTTATCCGAATACCGAGTGAATGTAATGGATTGCCAGGCCTACGAAGGCATTTTAGGTTCTTACCGACCATACCAACCAGAAAAATATCACGGCAAAATTGGTGTCTGGTGCAACAATAACGACATTATGTGCAGCTCCAAAGCCAGCATCAGCGACCATACTAGCTATGTTGCCAGTAATCTTTACGGTCAGGCTGCGCAAGTAATCATACGAAAATTACGAGATATTTTCTCCAGCAAAGTCTCTGCCGAAGCCGCCAGTAAAGAGTTCTCTACACATGATTTAGCTATCTTAATTGACAGCACTGGTTCAATGAGCGATATTATTAACTCATACAAAAGCGAAGCTAAGCGTCTAGCTCAGAAAATTATCAGACAAGGTGGCAGAGTAGCGTTATTCGAATATCGTGACCTTAGTGAAGGTTTCGAAACTCGTAAGCTCTGTGACTTCGGAACTAGTTATGGAGATTTTGTAACACAAATTGACCAAATCACCACAAATGGTGGCGGTGATTGGGAAGAATCGGCGCTTTCCGGAACGCTACACGTGATGAATTCTCTCAAATGGCAAGCTGGATCCACCAAAAGTATTATTCTATTAACCGATGCCGGCTATCACAATCCCGATGTTGACGGCACCGATTTTGGCTCAGTAGTAGCCCGTAGCCTCGAAATTGATCCAGTCAATATTTATGTACTCACCACTCCCGACAATACTAGCACCTACGCAGAACTAACTACAGCAACAAATGGTCGAATATTTAATGTTGAAACGGAAATTGATTTATCAAGTGAAATCATTCTTGAACGACCAAATATCAACTTCCCACTAGCATCCTACTACGGTACTACCACCACAGAATTCACTTTTGCACTACTAGAAAACGAGAATTTACAAGACTTGACCTATGAATGGGATTTTGACAATGATGGTATTTTTGAACTTCAAAGCAACACTGGCACAGTATCTCAAACTTTTAAAAAGCCCTTTACTGGCTTTGTTCAAGCAAAAGTAACTACAAAAAGCGGTAATACTAGCACCGCCTCAGCTCAACTGACGGTCGTAAAACCTGAAGATGTCCAATTAGCCTCCATCGAGACTCTAGGGAGTAAAAGTCTTAACCAAAACCATGCTGAAATTAATTTCACAAGCATAAACGCCCACACTATTATTGTCGCTTTGAACGACAATATTATCGGCAAAATTGACCCAGCACAAACATCCTTTCAACTTAGCGACTTAGCCAACCCCGTTACGCTCACACTTATCCCATACAATCATGATGGCGCTCGTGGCGAAAGCGGAAGCATTACCGTCTCACCTCGGCTACCCAAAGCGCCACGCACTGGCACAAATAACACAGTCTTGAACTTTAATATCTGCAGCTTGCTTGACCACGACTGCTTAACCGCTCTGAACTCAAATGGTAATGATTGCCATATTCGCATTTATAAACCGTAAGACGAGGTGCATTATAATCACGTTCTGCAATCAAAGCCGCTGTCTCTGCCTCTTCCCGTGAAGCATAGCAAACCTTCTGCTGTTCTCCAACCCAGCACTTTTTCACAACTTTTTCCCTATATTGCAAACGACTCATCACATATATTATATAACTAAATTTCACAGCGTCAAGATTGATTTTCAGAAAAATAATTAGCAAATTTCATAATTGACAAGCAGACAAACGTCGTGCTACAATTAAACATAAGAGTAAAACTAAATTAGGTGGGAAGGTGAGCGAATTAGCAAAATATTTGAATCGGCATATTGTTGGAAACGTCTTTGGGCGTTCTGCTATTCGAGAGCTTTATGCAACAGATCATTCTATTTTGCATATCACACCCAGAATAGTAGCGCTTCCAGAAAATACCGATGATATCCGTAAGTTAGTACGCTTTTCTAATCAATTAGCAGAAAAAGGGTTTCAATTGCCAGTTACTGTCCGTGGCACTGGGCTAGACAAAACTGGTGCCGCAATCGGTGAGGGTATGATTGTTTCCATAGAAAAATTGAACAATATCGAGGAAATTGATCCACGCAGTCGTCTAGTTCGTACTCGTCCTGGAATCACCTTAAACGAACTAAATACCGCCTTAGGAATAGAAGGCTTATGTCTACCAATTGTCGCCGATCCCAACCTTACTATTGGCGGTTTAATTGCTAACTGCACTACTGACGATGCGGCAAACCGCTACGGTGGTATCTTTCATTATGTTGAACGTGCCGAAGTAGTGTTATCAAACGGCGATATTGTCCAAATGCTACCGCGCGGCGCACGTAGCGTATCTAGTAAAATGAACCGTGACACCTTCGAGGGTGAGCTTTACCGTGGCATCGATAGAATCTATACAGAACATAGCAATATTATCAACCAACTCATGCAAAGACAATTCAACCCAGCTGGTTACGCCGCTATCACCCTCACTAAGCGTGGGCGCACCACAGATTTACTACCACTCATGTTTGCATCGCAAGGTACGCTAGGTATTATCACAGACGTCATTCTAAGACTAGAAGTCCTGCCAAATCCACCACGACGCATCATGATCGCTTTTCACGACCACCGCGCCGCCATGCGCTTCCTTAGCTTTGCTAAAACCTTAGATCCAGTTATTCTAAACCTATACGACTTACGTATTGCTGAAATGGCCTCTGAACATGGCAAAAAGTCCAAATTCTTTCGCAGTAAAATCGGTAGTGGTCTATTAGTGATTGTGGGTTTTGACGATACTAGCCACAAAACATCGCGTAAGGTCCGTAAATCCATTGAAGCCTTACCGAAAGGAACTTATGCCGTTACCGAATCCAACGATAATACAGTTGATTTTCAAGAATTTTATAGTACCTTGACGAGTTTCTTAAATGATGTGCCAGAAGGCGAACGCACTCCAGTTGTTGACGATTTTTATATCCCAGATGTGCATCTTGGTGAGTTTCTAGAAAAATTGAAAGAATTAGAGACCACGCTTAAGCTCGACTTGCCACTTTATGGCTCTTATGCGACTAACAATTTTAACGTTCGCCCAGATATCGACCTCACTTCTACCGAAGGTCGTGAAACCACCCTCAACTTTTTGCGCCATTTTGGTCGCATTGTTAATACTTGCAGTGGCTCACTCACCGGTGGCACACCTGAAGGTCGAGTAAAAGCGATTGCGATGCCCGCTTTTTCACCCGAAGAACGATCGCTTTATTTAGACATAAAAAAGACCTTTGATCCCAACAATATTCTCAATCCAGGCGTTAAACTCGGCACCGATTTGTATGACGTAGTGCGACACTTGCGTACCTCAGGTGCAAAATACATCACAGAATCCTAAAAGTATGCTATAATAAAAGGCATGAAAACTACAAGTAAGAAATTATCTGATACAAAGGTGGAAATCAAGGTCACTCTTGACGCCAAAGATCTTCAACCGTTGAGAGAACAAGCTGTTCAACAGCTCGCAAAACACGTAAATCTGCAAGGCTTTCGCAAGGGTAAAGCGCCACTTTCCCTTATTGAAAAGAACTTATCACCAAACGAAATCGCTAATACAACCTTGGATTTAGCCGTGCGCACAACCGCTAACCAAGCCTTGAAAGAAGCCAAAGTTATGCCATTGGTTCTACCAAGAATCGAAATTGAAAAATATGTACCCGACGAACTGGTAGAATATAAAGCTGAAGTTGAAATCTTACCAGAAATCAAACTAGCTGACTACAAAAAACTTAAAGTTAAACATGAAAAGATTGAAGCTACCGACAAGGATATTCAAGATGTACTCGATGGCATTGTAAATGCTTACGCTGAAAAACAAGTAGCGCAGCGTGAAGCTAAAGATGGCGATGAAGTACTAATCGATTTTGTTGGCAAAAAAGACGGCGAAGAGTTCCGTGGTGGCAGTGCCAAGGACTATCCATTAACCCTTGGTTCTGGAAGTTTCATTCCAGGCTTCGAAGAGCAGATTATCGGTCACAAATCTGGTGACAGGTTTGATATTAATGTCACATTCCCAGAAGATTACGGCGAAAAATCACTCGCTGGTCAGCCGGTTGTCTTCGAAATTTTAGTCAAACAAGTTAACGAAATTATCAAACCACCAGTAGACGATAAATTCGCTGAAAAATGTGGCCCATTCAAGACTATCGCCGACCTAAAAGCTGATATTAAGAAAAACCTTGAAGCCCAAAATAATCGTCGTACTGACGAAAAGTATCGCGATGATTTAGTTAGAGAATTAGTCAAAAAATCTAAAATTGCCGCTCCAGAAATCCTTGTAGACGATCAATTACGCGCAATTAAGAACGATGTTGTTCGTAGTGCCAGTGCCCACAATATGAGTTTCGAGGAATATCTTGAATATACAGGGCAAACCGCTGACGACTGGGAAAAAGCAGCTCGCGAATTAGCCACAGCTCGAGTTGAAGCCTCACTAGCCCTCCAAATCTTGGCTAGAGACGAAAAGATCACTGTAAGCGACGACGAGGTCCAAGCTCAAATTGACGAACTTCGAGAGGTTTACAAGAACTCCAAAGACGCTATCAAGAATCTCAAGCGCGATGATGTCAAGGCAGAAATCAAGAACCGCTTAATTATTGATAAAGCTGTCGAATTCTTGGTTAACGCTGTAGAAGAAAATCAAGAGCCGAAAAAATAGCTTTTTACACAAAAACAAGGGTAAAATAAAAAATACCCTTGTTTTTTCTACCAAAATAAGCTATAATGAATACCAAGAGTTTCAAGTTGACTTGCATTGCTGTAAACAAGCCAACAAAATAGAGAGTTATAATATTAATGTAACATTTAGGAATTTTATCGTGCCAACTATTAATCAGTTGATTCGAA
>CAZVTE010000025.1:0-10925 GCA_964629705.1 uncultured Candidatus Saccharibacteria bacterium
CATCAGCAGATTCTGATGTAAGTAGTAATTGGACACCAGGGAACAAGACGGAGACGGAAGTACCGGCTATGGTAGCGGATGGTGGCGGATCAGCAACGGCGACTCGGAGTTGGAATCTGGGAGAATATATATTAAAGAATCCTACAGACACGTCAGAATGTTCTAGTATTATATCGGTAGCGGATATTGTGAATTGCAATCATTTGGAAGAATGGGATCATACACAAGATAGCCATTATTTAATCGGTAACTATTATCAATTTAATGCGGCTACGGCGGGGCAGACGTTGCTGTAACCAGTTCTTATGTGGAAAATAGTATTTGTCCAAAGAACTGGACTTTGCCACAAGATAGTAGTGATAAATCACTTAGCAATCTGTTGAGTTCATATAATATGTCTGGAGTGGAAAGTGAAGATCATCAATATAATGTAGTGCTTCGACCACTATACCTTATTCGTGCTGGAGCGGTGAGAGTTTCTGCGGGAGCGTGGTCGTATGTTGGTCATGACGCTTTTAGTTGGTCTAATACTACCGTAGTGCCGCAATTAACAAATTCTTTCGCATTTCATATCAACCCTTCAGTTGCAACTCCGTATTCATATGAAAATCAGTATGGGTTCTCTGTTCGTTGTGTCGCACGCTAAAACCTAAAATTGCCAATTCCATACGTGGCTGTCGTTTTTGAAAAAACGACAGCCTACTTTTAAGCAATAACAGGGGGTAAAAACGAAAAATGTAGCTACCGTTTTTGAAAAAATGGTAGCATAAATTGAATCTTTCAAGATCATTTATAATGTCATTAAACACATCAATCCCACTTCAAAAAGGCTTAACCTTTTCGTGGCCTTGATGATTCTGCAATTTTGCGGAGGGTATTGTCATTTTTTAGAAGTGTGATATAATCATTAAGTGAGGTTTGACCTAGCACTTTGAAAAGAATCTTGGTTTTATGAGCGGCTTAGGGTTAATGTAGCTCGGACAGGTTAATCCTAAGTTGCTCATAAATGGGGAGTGACGCAATTCTAGATGTAAAAAAAGGAGGACAAAGATGAATTACGCAGAATTGTTTCAAAAGGTTTACCAAGGGTGTGAGGTTAATGAGGATACGGAAAAAGTGACGGTGCAGGCAATTGGTTATGACCGTCCGGATTTACAGTTGATTTATGAAAAAATGCAATTACCGACAAATGGGCAGTTAGAAGCATTGCGGCAGTTGGACTCCGGAAAGGTGCCTCAAGACATGGGCTATGCTTGTACTAAAGAGCTGGTGGATTCGTTTGGAATAGCAGGATTAGGCGATTATGCTGGACGAATGCGGATACTTGCAGGGGCGTATGACTATACTAATGCAGCGTTCTACGTAGATTTGTTTGGTATTGATAAAGAGACTTGGAGCACTGAGCTTTTGGTAACCTTGCCATGTTTGCCTAATGATACGGTTATTACGGTGGCGTGTGCTGAGTTGTCTGCGAATCTTGGGACGGTGTACCATAATCGGGTGCGATTCTTTGTCTTGCCGCTGGGCTTTGCGGTAAGGAATTTAGTTTCGCGTAAAGCGCTGAATGGCTTCTACTTGGATCATGAAGACAAACAGTTAGGGGCATATCGACAAATTACGTCGGCTTATATGCATGCGATTAGTATCAATAGATAATAATGCATCAAAAACATCAGTAAAATAAAGTCTAATCTCTGGTAAAGGTTCTATAATTAAGGAGCTATGAATACATAGCTCCTTTTCTTCTATTTACTATCCATGTTGCGACTGAGATACCACTTAACGCCCTCGGCAGCAGCCTTACTCTCAGCCTCTTGCTTAGAGTGGCCAACTCCCTCTCCGCGTTGTTCTTGACCGACGAATACACCTACGGTAAAGGTTTTGTCGTGGTCTGGGCCCTCTTCTTTGAGTACGTGATAAGAAGGAATTGCCATATCATTATGCTGTGAAAGCTCTTGCAGGTAAGATTTGGAATCGCGCCAAGTGCCCTCTTCGATGATTTTATCGATTTTACAAAGAATCCATTTGTTAATGAAAGCTTTGGCGGTTTCATAACCTTGATCGAGATAGATAGCGCCAATTACCGCCTCGAAACAATCCGCTAGAATTACAGCATGAGCACGATCGCTGCCATTTTTCTCTCCTTTGGAAAGCCGCACGAGCGGTTCGTAGCCCAGCTCCTCGCCGCTTTCGCCGATGCTTTCAGTGCGGACGAGCGCCGCACGCCAAGCTGTCATAATTCCTTCGGGCTGATTATAATTGCGATAAAGAAAATCAGAGGTAACGAGTTCAAGAACAGCATCGCCCAAAAACTCAAGTCGTTCGTTGTGTTCGCGGACGCTCTTTTTGTGCTCGTTGACATAACTGCGGTGAGTGAGGGCAGTGATTAATAAGTTGATGTCATTAAATTCGAAACCCAAGTTTTCTCTTGCGAAATTTTGGTATTCTTCGATTTTTGCTTTATCCATGCTTGTATTAGCTCCTAGAATTTTCCCTGTCTTATTTTATTCTTTGCAATTAGCATTAGTTTTTCAATATCTTCGTATTCGATGGCGGCAATGGCATCGTTAAACTTAAACCATTTTATACCCTTCATCCATTGTTCTTTGATTGGCTTTTCGGTATCGTCCAGAGCTCTTGCCAAGAAAATTTGGGTCGTCATGAGGACGAGTTGGTCGAAGCGACGAAATTGAAAATTGATTTTGCCGAGCCAGGTTAAAATCTGGATATGAAACAAGCCAGACTCTTCGCCGATTTCACGAATTGCAGTTTGTTTGGCAGTCTCTCCTGGTTCAATGTGTCCTTTAGGAATAGTCCATCTGCCTTTGGAGTCTTGGATTAATAAAATCTCAATATCCTTGTGGTCTGAGCTAGGACGAAAAACAATCCCTCCAGCGGTTGGTTCTCGCACCACCTCTTTGATAACAGGCTTCTTGAACGTTCGTTTAGCTAACTTCGATAGTGCGCTATCTTTAGTTTTTTCTCCCTCGGTAAAAGTATTAGTCTCGTTTGACTGGTCAGGGATTTCAAGTGGAGTTAGCTCGGTATGAACAACCTCAGTTTGTTTGGGCGGTTTGGCTGACTTCTGCTGCTTCTTGTCCGGTTTGGGCTTCTGCAGTAGTTGCTTCAGCTGGCGTTTCCTCGCGTTTCTCTTGATCATAATTATTGTTTGGGTCTTCGTAAATCTGGCGATAGGTTGTGCCCAAGACGCCATTGACGAACTTGGATGAATTGTCAGATCCGAAGGCTTTGGCTAGCTCTACTGCTTCGTTGATAGCGACTTTAGGAGGAACGGTATCTTTTGAGGCTGTGAGCTCATAGACACCCATCCGTAGAATGTTGCGATCAATTGCCGCGATTGAGGCTAAGGGCCATTCCGGCGCTAACGGTTGAATGACTGTATCGAGTTCGTTGAAACTGTTCGAAACGTTACGCGCTAAGCTATAAACAAACTCCGTATCTCCAAGCGCTTTTGCGTATGGTTCAATGTTTTTAGCTACAATTGTATCGATTTCGGCTGTTTCATCTCCAGCTTTAGATCTAAATTCATATTCATAAAGACTTTGGAGAACGATAATTCTACCTAAGTGCCGGTTACTAGCCATATCCCTTCCCTTTTATTTAGCGTTATTAGTTTGTGTGGTTTTGCTTGCGTTAGTTAAGTTGGTCTTAACAGTCTTGACCTTTAAATTTGGGGTCTTTTTCGCAGTTTCAAAAGCCTTAACTGGCGAAGTGCGATTAACTGCACGAGCCAGCTTGAGACGCAAATGGCTACGGCGAAGGCCGGTCTTGCGTGGGCTACTCTGTTTCTTAGGTTCAGGCATAATGCTCCTTTTTAATATAAAATTCTTTTCTTATTTTATCATATCATACACTCGGATTCAAGAGTGAAATCAAATCAAAATTACCTTATCTTTTTATTGTAGCACAGTTTTGTTAAAAAGTCAATAGAAATAGGTGGATTTTGAGGAGGTTGTTGTAAAAATTACAACATTTTGAATAAAAGATTTGTGCAAAACCCTTGACAAACGTTTTTTTGATAGACATTTTCGATAAGCTTGTGACTTTTTAGGTAAAAGAAAAGGCGCTAAATGCGCCTCTATCACCCCCCCCCTCATTCAGATATGAATTATCATTAAAACTATTTAGCAGCTTTAAACTTGAAACTTAAGTTGATCTTGCCACTCTTTGACGGCGAATTCTTGTATGTCGATATCACAGAGTCGTTATCCTGTACGTATAGATTCGCCCCTGCGAGCTTCACTTTGCCAGCTTTGATTTGCTTCTGCAAGGATTTTGACATCTTCAGTGTGAACGTCCGCTCCAACGTCTGATCCATGTTGTTGGACGTGAAACTGGCGGTAATCTTTGTCGGTTTCTTACGATTGTAAGAGAGCTCGAGCATGGCGTAATTGACGCTAAAATCGCCACCGTCAGAAGCCGTCAACTGATAGCTGGCCGTTACTTTGTAGGCCTTGCCAACCTTGACAGTGCCAGCGCAGTTTGTCGCAATTGAGCCGGTTAAGTTAATGGTGTATGGTCCCCGATTTAAGATTCCGATTATCTTCCCGAAATCCGGTGCGATACCAAACTCTGAGGTTTCGCTGGGCTTGACTTGATGTTCATTCATGTAATAATCTTCGCCATCGTAACCAGCATCCAAACAGATTGGCGATGGAATGTTGGCAAAAATTTCTGGATAGCGCTGACGCAAAATTTCTTCTTCTGCCTGGTTCAGCCATAAAATCCAGCCGCCGTTAGACGAGTATGAATTGACCGCTTCTGCACCGGTAAGAAACGTACAATCGTCGCGCAGCATAGCAGCGTCTCTGGTGTCGTTCTTTTCGTAATTGACATCGCCAACACGCTCCCTCGCCATGTCTAAGATATCGGCGAGTTCTGCATCACTCATGCTTTTGAGCAGAGTTTTGACATCATTTGGCATAGTGTCGGGTACGGTAGCAGCTTCAGTAGTAACGGTAGCTGTCACAGGCGTGGCAATAGTACCTCCAAAAGCTAGAGCTGCGGTTAACATGATACTTAAGAATCTCTTTTTCATAGGATTCTCCTCCTTTTTGATTTTTGAGACAAAAAGAAGCTGTACTCGGCAAATTTTAATGATAAAAAAGTGCGAGCAGCTTTTCAGGGCGTCTCTATTCTTATATTATCATAGATTTGCGAGAAATGCAATAAATTTTGTTAATAAAAATGAGGCGCCGAAGCGCCCCGGTTGCGATTCTAACTCTGGGCTGGTTATTTAGTGTCGACTTGGGATTGTTTGGTCTGTTGTTCGCGTTCGTAAGCTTCATGTTTGTCCCACGCTTTATCAGCTAAGATAGCGAGGAGGACTATGAGGGCTAGTGGTCCACCAATTAGTGGAAGTGACATCCAGTCGAGCGATGGTGCTGCCGCTTCTGGTGTGAGTTTAGCGCTAAGATCAAAATAATCGTCAGCGTGACTGTCGGCGCTAGCAGAGGGAGGCGACGCACTTTCATCGGTCGTAGATTCGGCTTCGGGTAACAAGAGTTGTTCGATGGTTTGAGCTTCGGTCGACTTGCTCTGTGCTGATACTTCAAACGGAACTGGAGCGAGTGTCAACAGATTGGATAGTAGTAGCAATAAGGTACATTTGGTCAGAATCTTCATGATATAACCTCCAATTGAAATTTAGACAATCCGTGCAATTTGAAGTTTAGAATCGCAAGTTAATAAAGTGCAAGATTGTCCATTGTTTAATGATAGTAAATTTTGACAAAAGTTGCAATAGTGGAATGAAAAAGTTGCAGCTTGGAGACTGCAACTTAGGTGAAGCTTTTACCGCTGACGAGCTAAGCTAACCACTCGGCGGGCGACAAATTGACAGTATATTTGTTCCAGGTTATAAAAGCGGTAGACGGTGTGGTTGTTAGCGTATTTGTAATTAAACCAAGGTAATTGTTGCAATTTTTCTAAGCCACGGGCGTAACCCAGTTTGCGTTCGATTTCTTTTGGTAAAAGTATTTCGCCACAAGGCGCTGGGCTGGAGCGATTAAGAATCGCATCATTGGTTGCGAGATACCAGAAGTCGTGCCGTAGTACAATATTGGTCGTGTTGGCTTGTTTGGCAATGTTTAAGAGGTATGATAGGAAACGAGCATAATAATTGGGTGGTGAGTTGAGATTCTCAGGCTTAAGCCTGTCTACTCCTCGTGCGGCCATCTCCTGTTCATAAAGTTTGCGGTAAAGATTGCTGGTCGCAGCATTGACTCTGTCATAGCTGGGGTAAGTAATCCCGTATTCGCAGAGTTTAGAGCGCATGTTTTGCTCGTGCGGCTTGGTGCCGGCTATCCAGAGCCCTCCTTCAAGCTTGTCTAAAAAGATATCGGCGACGGCGTCACTGTTACGCAGGGCGTTCACCGGGAATGTTGTCCGCTTCTTGGTAAGATTTAGCAAGTCATCGATGATATAATTGCTGAGATACTCTTGCGTGGTTACTACGAAATCAAAAGCTTCTGCTTCGATTGACTCAAGTAATGTTTGCTGAAAATTTGCTTGCAGAAGGTCGGTAGCGATTTCACGCTCCAGGCCTTTTTCGTAACGGCGTCCTAGATAGCTTAACGGTTCGTCTAAATTGTCAGTAGTAAGTTTCAGCTTGATGGCAACGTTTTTATACTTTTTAAGATACTGTTGTATATATCTTTTTATCATTCGTTCGGTGGCACCGAGAAAGCCACTGCTTTGACTACCAATTAGTAGAATTCGAATAGTTTGCATACATTCCCCTCCTTTGAAAATGCTTCACTATCAATTTGGTAAAGAACTACGCCTGTATTAATGCGCACAATCTTCACTATAATAGCATACATTTCTGGAAATAGTAAGCGTTAGACGACAATGTTTACCAATTTTGCATTTTTTGGCACAATAATCTTGCGGATTTCTTTGCTGTTGGTGTAGGTTTGGATTTTTTCGTTTGCTAGGGCAAGTTTTTTTAGTTCTTCTTCATTATCAAGAGTGTCATTTGCAACTTCCATTCTAGCGCGCAGCTTACCGTTTACTTGGATAACGACTTCTACGGTGTCTTCGACTAAGTATTTCTCGTCCCACGTTGGCCAAACGTCGTTGCTTTGCATTTTTTCAAGCATTTCGGAGGCTAGATGCGGCGCGAACGGCTTGAGCAGTTTAGCTAACGCAATAATGTCGGCTGCACTGACGCCAACTTTGTAGAGTTCATTGACATATTCCATTAAGCTCGCAACCGCAGTGTTGAAGCTATTGCGATAAATGTCGTCAGTAACCTTTTTGATTATTTTGTTTCTAAGAACAATATTAGCTTCGTCGTCAGTGCGTTTGACTTCATTACCGAAACAGAGTGTCCAGCATCTATTCAAGAAACGATAAACTCCGCCAATCGCCTCGGTGCTCCAGGCGGCATCTTGGTCATATGGGCCAATGAACATCTCGTAAGTTCGCAGAGTATCAGCACCATAGCCACTTTCGATTACCTCGAGTGGGTCAATCACGTTGCCCTTACTTTTGCTCATTTTCTTGCCATCGGGTGCATTGATATATCCATTATATAATAACTTCTTGATTGGTTCTCGAAATGGCAATAAGCCTTGATCAGCGAAGAACTTACACCAAAACCTAATATAAAGCAGATGTGCTACAGCGTGATCGCCACCTACGTAAATGTCAGTTGGCGCCCAATATTTGACGGCTTGCTGATCCCAAGCAGCTGTATCGTCATGCGGGCTGGTATAGCGCCAGAGATACCAGCTAGAGCAAGCGTAACCGTCTAGTGTATCGGTTTCCCTGGTCATTTCCTCGCCATCAATGGTTACTTTAAGCCAATCTTTAGCCTTAGCAAGGGCGCTACGACCACTACTGTCCGGCTTATAATCTTCGACTTCGGGAATTAAGACCGGTAATTGATCTTCTGGAATTGGATGTGGGTTACCAGCTTTATCATAAGCAATTGGAATTGGACAACCCCAGTAGCGCTGGCGTGAAATTAGCCAGTCACGCATGCGATAAGTGACTTTTGGCCGACCGACACCCATTTGTTCGAGCCAGGCAACAATCTCTTCCCTTGTTTCGCTGCTACCCCGACCGCTGTATTTGCCAGAGTTGACTAATTTACCTTCACCATGGTAACAGCGCTCATCGTCATTACTTTCTATTGGTTTTTCGATCACGACTTTAATTGGTAAATCAAATTTTTCAGCAAATTCGAAGTCACGTTCGTCATGGGCTGGTACTGCCATGATGGCACCAGTTCCATAGCCATTTAAGACGTAATCAGCTACCCAGATTGGGATCTTTTCGCCCGTGGCAGGATTGATAGCGTAGCTACCTGTGAAAACGCCGGTTTTTTCTTTGTTTTCTTGGCGTTCAATTTCACTTTTCTTGAGAGCTTCAGCGCAATACTCGGCAACTTTTTCTCGAGTATCGTCATTTACTAAAGATTTAATCAACTCATTTTCTGGTGCTAGCACTAAAAAGGTAACGCCAAAAATTGTGTCGGGGCGAGTGGTAAAAACTGTGATTTTGGGCTCGTCACCCATATTATCGCCATCTTGGTCGACTCCGAAGTCGATTTCTGCACCTTTGCTACGACCAATCCAGTTTTTCTGCATGGTTTTAATTTTATCAGGCCATTCTACCTCATCGATACTATCTAAAAGCTCGTCAGCGTAGGCAGTAATCTTGAAGAACCATTGTTTCATCTTTTTCTTTTCAACTTCGTGACCACAGCGCCAGCATTTGCCGTTTTCAACCTGCTCGTTAGCTAGCACAGTCTGATCCACTGGACACCACCACTGATAGCTTTCTTTTTGGTAGGCTAAACCAGCTTTATAAAGTTGCAGGAAACACCACTGAGTCCATTTGTAATACTCTGGGCTACTAGTATTAATCTCGCGATCCCAGTCGATAGCATAGCCAAGCTTTTTGGCTTGTTTACGGAAATTCTTGATGTTAGCCTCGGTGGCGCTTTGTGGGGAAATGCCAGTCTTGATGGCGTAATTCTCGGCTGGGAGACCAAAAGTGTCGTAACCAAAAGGTCGGAGGACGTTCATTTCCTGTTGCATATAGAACCGCGTTAAGACATCGACAATTGTGAAATTGCGCACGTGCCCCACGTGGAGACCCGCGCCCGATGGGTATGGAAACATCTCAGCGCAATATTTTTTTGGTTTATCATTGTCAATATCTTCTGCTTTGAATGCTTTCGTCTCTTCCCAAATTTTTTGCCATTTTGCTTCAATTTTTAGCGGTTCATATCTTTCCATATTCCCAGTATAACACTTTAGAGAAGGTTTTACTACCCCTATATTATAACATATTTTTCTGAAGCACAGAAATGGATTTTTGTCAATAGCGTTTTGAGAAATTTTGTTCGGTTTTTATAAAATCATACAGAATTTATGGCAAAAAGCTGGCGTATTTATTGACTTATTGAGTAAAGTGTAGTATAATAGAAAGATAGAGAGGGTTTTGGGACTTTTTATGTTATAATTATCTTATGAAAAGAGCTATTTTTGAATCGGATTGGAGTAAAAATGAATTTGACGGTGATTTTGCATAATATTCGCTCAACCTATAACGTGGGGGCGATTTTACGCACAGCGGAAGGATTTGGAGTGAGCAGGGTAGTGTTTTCTGGTTATACGCCGAGATACAACGATGTTAATTTATTGCCACATTTGCGAGAAAAATTAAACGGACGAATAGCAAAATCAGCCCTTGGGGCGGAAGAATTGGTAGCGCTCGAAGCGGTAGATAATCTCGAAGCATGGCTGGACAATTTCAGAGGGGTAAAGTTGGGTTTGGAGAATAATTTGGCTCTCGAGGAGCAGGAGCGTTTGCTGGAGCTGGGTAGTAAAGATTTACTGCAAATTCTTGATCATGAAGACGAGGTAGCGCTGATACTAGGAGAGGAAGTAAATGGTATTTCAGGGGCAATCCGTAGCAAAATGGACTATTTCGTGGAGATTCCGATGCGAGGTAAGAAGGAGTCGTTTAATGTGTCGGTGGCAACGGGGATTGCGCTGTGGGCTTTGTCAATGCCAGCTCAAGTTGTCGAGTAGTGTGAAGACGTAAAAACTTGCCAGTAGGTGGCAGGTTTGAGTAGTTGTTTGAGGTTTACCGCGCCACACAACGTACCGTATAGCCTGCGGTCCGTTGATTACTGGAGTGTCTACCCGCTTCTAGGATGCCACCGGATATAGCTGCGGCTGCAATTGAGTGTTGAGCGACACCAGTCCAATTAGAACTGTAGTCGCCGGTATTTTTTAATACATGGGCACTTAGAGTGTCAATACCTCCACCTCTCGTCATGTAGAATGGAGTTGTGAAAAGAGCATTCGTGTCGGCTGCAGTTAGATTGTAGTCTGTAGTGAGGGTTGCATAAAAATAAGTGGTTGTGTTATTTGGTAAGGTCCAACCCTTTGGGCAAATACTATGCTCGGCAATAATACTTGTGCTAGTGCCTACGCTGCCGGCAACGGCCGTATTGAATTGATAATAATTCCCTACGAGATAATGCGCATCATAGGTTTTATTAATGGTATTTACTGCCACATTGCCATTTTGTGCAGTATTTAAAGTTGGCTGCCAAGTGCCGTCTATCTTCTGTACTTGTTCTGAGCAACCGTCTAGATTTTTGCCACTGGCAATTTCACCGCAATTGATGCTACTAAGTGGCTGTTTAATAACATAATCATAATCTTTGTTGATATTCCAGCTATATGTGCTGGAATTACTATCACCTCCGAGTGAATAATCGTTAGTAGTATTAGTAACCATAGGTGGATACGCCGAGTTTGCATTCCAATCTACATCAATATCCGTATCTGTTGCTTTCAAACCTTCTTTCGGAATATCCAACGCTAGGTTCTGTGTCATCCAGCAATTACCATCCGCTAGTTTACTTACCCAATACT
>CAZVTE010000026.1:0-10790 GCA_964629705.1 uncultured Candidatus Saccharibacteria bacterium
ATTGCTCAAGCAAATTGAGTTCCACTTTAGTCACTACAAAGATCTCAAGAAGCCGGGTTCTACTCAGGTCAAGGAATTTGCCGATATTGAAGAAGCCAAAAAAGTTATTGCTGACGCCGTTACCCGCTGGAACGAGCAGGCTTAAAAGCCACTCGCAGCTCAAGCTAAAATACTCCCTGATATTACTCAGGGAGTAGGTTGGGTTTGACAGATGGAGTTACTACGCTTATCCGCGGCAAGCGTTGATAAAGTTATGAAAAATTGGTCGCATTTCTGGCATTAACTCTGGATGCCACTTAATTCCCATGGCAAAAGTTTGGTTGGCAACCTCAAAAGCTTCAACTGTACCATCCAACGTGCAGAGTGCGGAAACTTTTGAACGGCGCAAATCCTCTGGATAAGCTACGTAAGTGTGATCACTATTGACATAGAAAACCGAGTCCAAGAATCCTGATAGGATAGTTCCAGACTGCACGGCGACACGGTGAGCATCGGGTTTCAAAGTATAGTGTCGGTTGTCTCCTGGCTGATAAATCTGTTGCTGATGTAATGTCAGTGCCTCCCTATTGTGGGTAATCGAATGTACGTGACCTCCTAGCGCTCGAATCAAGTTATTGAATCCAGCGCAAATCCCCAAGATTGGAATGTCTCGGTCGAGACAAATTTCCGCAGCAACTTCTTCGTAAGCGTTGGAGGTGGTGCCACCTTGCAGAATTACACCATCGACTTCCGCCAGTTCGGACACCAAGATATTATGCTCTTCGATGGTGAGCTCCGTACTATCGATTTCATCTTGATACTGGAACTTTGGTCGAAGCTGGGGAGATAAGATTCCCCGAGCGATTCCGCCACTATGCATCACTGCGAGGCGAATCTCCTCAACAGTGAGATGATAATGCCAAGCATCGCTATAGGGATCCACTTTTGCCACTACTCCAATCACCGGTCGATCATTCAGTTTTGCTGCCTTTTTCAACATAAATATTCCTCCTTTTTGATGGAGCTGGAGTACCTTTACTTCTGCCTATTCTAAAGGTACAAAAATCCAGCTGATTTTACAAGAAATAGACTAAACTGCTAGCCCATATTCTTATTATATCACAGATTATCACAAAAATCAATAGAAGATTGCCTAAATTGGGTATTTTTATATAGAAAGACTACATTATTTACGGAAATTCACAAAAATGTGAAAAAAGTATTGCTTTTTATGAAAAAGTGTGATATAATAGAAAGATAGGGGTATTTTGTTTTCAGAATACCTACTCGAAGATTAAGGGGGAATCAAAAATGTTTAATAGTGCAATAAAGCAAGAAATTAGGCAAGATTTGAAGATTAAAAGCCAGTATGGCAAGAGTTTGTTGCAACAGTTTCCAGCAGCGGGAACCTCGGCCGGAAAAGATTTAAGTAGCAGTGTTTTAAAAGCTAAAGCGGCGCTCGTTGCTGGGCTGATGGGTGTAGATACCTTGCGGCAACTCCAACGGGAGCTTGGCGAGAGTATCATAGCCTTGGAAAAAGAGATTGCTATGACCGAGCACTTGGACGTGAGCGAGTCTGAACGAATTTTGGCGCTCCGAGCCTATCAGCATCTTAATGAGGAGCTGCTGCAGCGAGACCTCAGGTATGGTCGGGTGGCATTTGATGGCGCGCAAATCGAGATAAGAAGTTCCAAAAAACTGCTATTTGAGCTGTCGTACAATCAGCAAGCTGTTGCAATGTTGGAAGTTTTTCTGGCTGGGCTGACAATAATTGACCAAGAAGCTTGCGCAGAAAAAGGCGTCTTGCATGGCAGGCCACGAGATTTTAGCGACCTTTACCGGTATATGGAAGGCAAGTTCGGTGCAGTCGCCAGCAGTTTGTTTGCCGGTGCTTGGAGGCGACGCATCCAACAAGTTTTGACTTATGTCGAGACTTTGGCGCAGAGTCAAGAGTGGATTGAGGCGGAAACCGCTCGGGCTTTTCTTAAGAATAGCCGCTACACCAGAGAGAATCTAAACAGTATCTCACTTTGCGAGAAAGATGTCCAAAATTACGAGCAAGCTTATCATGATATGTTGCAGCTCATTAAGGATCGGCACAAATTTGAACAGCGAGACTTGCAAGCACGATGTAAGGCGGTGTTCAATCGAATCTGCCAGCTAGCGTTGGAGGCGGGGTTCAAAGTAGAATTTCGCAAACATCGGTTTGTCATTTTTATTAAGATCGATGATAAGAAGCGAAAATTCTGGCGATGGTATGAGCGTAGTGCTACTATCAAAGTACCATACACTCGCAAGGGTGCAGTGTTGGCTCACGCTATGCTGTCGGTAGCGCTCGATACGGTAAAATGCAACAATTGTGCACAGATAGCAAGTGATGCTTTTGACCGATTGGAGCGCGATTTGCATTTGGTTGAAGGCGACGGAAGCGACGGAGATAACACTGAAACTAATACTGAGCTCAATGCTGATGTTGCGACTACCGCTGTAAATTCTAGTGCTTCTGCATCGGTCAGCCTGAAGAAGGCGGAATAATATAAGCCGAAGATTAAACATCGAAATAAAACCCGACTCCAATGCGCGAGTCGGGTACTTCAGTTATCGTGCAAGGTAACGGATTGGGTAGCCAGAATAGTTTTCTACTCCTGCCACCGGAGACACTAACTTAAATCTGGCTAATTTTATAAAAATCAATGTTCGGTTTTGATAGCTAAAAGCGGAGAGAAACACCAAACCAATTATCTGCACTAACACTGGCCGTAATTTTCTTACTCGCAATAGCCGAATATGCTCTTTCATTATTTATAATTGTCTTGGAGTTAAGATAACCATATGACCCAGAATAATACGAAAGCATTGCATCCGCGCGTATAATTCCGTTACTCACAAAATATATCGGATTCACATGTCCATCAGCACCGAATTCATTAGGATTAGCCGAAATAAAACCCCAATATCTACCGTCATTTTCCTCAAACCTAAACCCATACCGACCTAACATACTTATACATTCCAGGATAATTTAGTTCTTTCTAGCAGTGACCCATTCTTCTTCCGGTTTTTGTTATCCACTTTCTGTGAGGCCGCGTTCAAAGCGCCTGTCGTCACAGGGCTTTGCCGCTAGTCCTCCTCGTGAGTCCGGATTCCCCACAGAAAGGGATAATAAAAACCAATCATAAAGCAAAGAAAAGACTAAATTATTCTAATCATAAGTATTAACAAAGTAGAATAGATACTGGTTTAAGCATTGCCTTTCTAAAGTAGAATCTAACCCTAAACCGTGGGTGAAGGATAAGATTTATATAGAGTTTTAAGATACTTTTTCTAGAGAAGCTAAAAGAACCATACTGCAAGCATAGAGCGCTCATGTTATAATTGATTATGGTTCTTATGATAGAGACCAAGGTCGTTCTCTCCACTGCTATCAAAATACGCCTTTAGTCTTTCAAATCTATTCTTTTAATGGTAAACTGGAAAGCACAGTATGTTAATTTTAAACTCTCCGAGCATGGTGATGTCGTGACCTTATATAAAAAAGAAAAACCACCAGAACGGTGGCTCGACAACGAATGTTGCCTCTAGAAGTGACAGAAATGCCCTAGAAATATTTCGCTAATCGCTCTTCTCTAAAGTATGAATAATCCCTTTAGAAAAATAAAACTACATTGTGTTCTACTGATTTTAACGCATAACGGGTAAAGTAAAGTTGCTTCTATACATTGTTTTTAAAACCCAGAAAACACTTTATCTAGTTGCTATAGTTACGTGTAGCTATTCAAAACCAAGAAGAGACTTCTTCACTTCCTTCCTATAATATACTCTACACAAAATCCACGCAAAACTAAAACCGTGAACCTGCAGGCTATACCTATTGTAGCACAAAGCTTATAAATTCGCAATCTTAATCCGCACCTGCTCAGTCGTGTCACGATCTCTCACGGTCACACTGTCATCTTCCAGGCTGTCGAAATCCACCACTACGCATTTTGGTGTGCCAATCTCGTCTTGTTTCTTATAGCGTTTTCCGATATTACCAGAATCATCCCAAGTGACAAAGGTGTACTTATCCTTTAGTATTTCGTAAACCTCTCTTGCCTTGTTTACTAGTTCGGGTTTATTCTTTAGCAATGGGCTTACGCAGTATTTATATGGCGCCAAATTCTCTGGTAAACGCAGAACCACTCTATCTCCATCCTCAAAATAAGCGCTTGTGAGTACTGCTAAGAATAATCTTTCCACACCGATGCTCGGTTCAATTACATAAGGGATAAAACTCTTCCCGGTCTGCTTATCGCGATACTCCATATTCTTACCGGAAGCCTTCTGAATATTGCTCAAATCATAATCTGTTCTGTATGCAATTCCCATCAGCTCCTCTCGTCCATTTGGATAGTCAAATTCTACATCAACTGTCCTTTTGCTATAAAACGAGCGGTCTTCATCTGGCACTTCTAAATCATGGATTAGCTTCTCATTTAGCCCCATCTGCTCTTCCAAGAAAACGTGGCAATCCTTCAGTAGCTCTTCAAACTTTGCAGGACCATCTTCTGGCTTGACGAAATATTCAATTTCCATCTGACTGCATTCGCGGTCTCTCAAAATAAAGTCACGCGGCGAGATTTCATTCCGGAAAGCCTTACCCTGTTGAGCAATCCCAAAGGGGAGGTCTGGGTAAATTGTGTCCACTACGTTCTTGAAATTAGTAAAAATACCTTGCGCCGTCTCTGGGCGGAGATAAGCAATACTGCCATCATCGCTTACCGGTCCGACATGTGTCTCAAACATCATATTGAAACGTTTAATTTCGTCCCAATTCTGCTTACCACAAGTCGGACATTTTACATTGGCTGCCAAAAACTCTTCTGTGGTAATACCCTCGCCAGCGCCCTCAACCAGTTTATCCGCCCGAAATCTACCGTGACACTCTTTACATTCTATTAATGGATCATTAAACGTCTCTACGTGACCAGATGCTTCCCAGGTCTTAGGATTCATAATAATCGCTGCATCCACACCATACATATCGTCACGTTGATCCACCCAGTAGTGCCACCAAACATTCATGATATTGCGTTTTAAGCTCACCCCTAGCGGACCAAAATCCCAAGTACCAGCCATACCGCCGTAAACATCTGACCCTGGAAAAATAAAGCCCCGCCGCTTACATAAACTCACAATATCTTCTAACTTACTCATACCCCTATTATAGCACGGATTTATTAAAAACGCCGAAAATTCCAGCCGAAACTAGCTTTCCTTGGGAAAATACCCGTGTAGCAACTTCCTACAAGCACCTACAAGGGTAATCACTATGATACTCACGAGCGCAATTGTGCCAGCATTCACCTCTGGAGGTTGGTCTGTCTCGCTCCTTGCCTCCAGCGTTTCTTGATTATGTTTTTCGTAATCATCCATTGGGTCAACAATTGTGCCAGTGGCTGGCGTAGGCTCTGAATCTTGAGGCTCCAATTTTACCCCTCGCACCTCTCCGCCAACTTTAGTGGCTACCTCTGGCTCTGCAGCTTTCTCAGCCTGTATAGTCGAATCGGCTTGAGCAATCTCCATTGGGGGCTCACTTTCCTGGTCCTCTGCTATTTCATCGATATAAGAATCCACTACTGCTTCTAGCTCACCGCTGTTAGGCACAGCAATCTCTTGGCTAGTATGACCAAAGAGCTGGTAAGACGTCAAGCCACTCACCGAGAAAAACGCTAACAAAATCAAAAACAAGCCTTTGCGTCGCATAAAGTAATCCCAAATCTTTACTAAACTCATCATCCTGCCTTTGATTACATTCTATACTGTCAACTATAGCACAGTTTAATCAAAAATGCAAGAAACAACTTAATCCGCATTGCAATAAACTCCGAGCATAATTTGTTAGTTTGGTAGTTCCTCCAGGCGAACGAAAAAATACCAAAACAACAAATTCTAACGAACCGATTGGTGCCCGAAATGGGACTTGAACCCATATGGATTTCTCCATTCGATTTTAAGTCGAACGCGTATACCAATTCCGCCATTCGGGCTTAAAACCCATTTTATCACAGAACTCCAAAATCTAAAAGTATAGATTTTTCGGAAAAAGTGTAGGATATATATTGACTTTTTATACAATCTATGTTACAATGAAATTATAAGCACTATGAAGGGTAGCATAGAGGCTCACTTGTTGACGCACATATGATAAAAATTACCCCTGTTTTAGCATCTGTTCTAAGCTTTGAGCTAGTTGCCAGCCAAACACTGGCGCCACGGCATTGCCAATCTGGCGGTAGGCATCCGAAATTGACCATAAAAACTGAAAATCATCTGGAAACGTCTGGATTCGCGCGGCTTCACGTGCCGATAAGCGGCGCGGTAAATCGTAGTGAAACCAGATATTGCCATGATGTTCAGCACTGATTGTGGGCGCTAGTTGATCAGCTAAAGTTACTGCGTTGCCTTGCGCTCGGGGATTGTATTTTGCTAATGAATAACCAAAATTCGGCAGCTCTCTCTGAACTTTGTCTTCGCGAATGTCGTCAATCGCCTCCCTGAGAGTCACCCATGGTTTCAAGCTACTGCAAGGATTAGCAGCATGTGTTCTCCTAGGCCAAATAATTTTTTGATGTAAATCCTGGCGTACCCCTATAATAATCACCCTCTCTCTAGCTTGAGGAACACCGTAATCGGCCATATGTAGCAACCTATATTCGACCATGTAGCCCAGCTCGCGAAAATCATCCAGAATCCAGCGAATCGCAGTGCCATTTTTCCAAGAGAGAATCCCCTTTACATTTTCTGCTAAAAATATCTTGGGTTGTATGAGCTCGACTACCGATGTCATATTCATAAATAACCGACCGCGCTCTGATTCTAACCCGTATCGACGTCCCGCTAAACTAAAATCTTGGCAGGGAAACCCGCCCACCACGACATCTGCTTGTGGTAAGTCGATACCTTGGGCAAGTACATCATTAATGTCTCCGCAAACCAGTTCTGTGTCTGTAAAGTTTAGCGCATAAGTCGCAATGGCGCGTTCATCGATATCATTCGCCCAGATAATTTTAAATGGATTTTTATGATAAAATTGACCTAAATAGGTAAAACCACCTTCGAGCCCTAAGTCAAGCCCGCCACAACCAGAAAAAAGAGACAGTACTCTAAAACAGTCTAACTCTGCTTCTCTAGATAAAGTCACTGGTGATAACCTCCGCTTACGTATGAAAAATATATCATAAGAAAAACCCTGCCATAAACTTACGCAGGATTTTCAATTTTCTACAAGCAGCCAACTTTGACCGCAACGAAATACCACCCAAAATTCCAGAAACTCAGGCACCTTTCAACGTCAGATTCTGCGTCCGAATTTCTGACTCTATTTTATCATAGCCATTTTGCATGTCAAGCTTGTTTTTTAAGAATTTTATGACGCTGTGGAAAACCACTCTAACAGAGAAAAACCGAACAAAAGACCTTGCTTATATTTAATTATATTGCGAAACAAATATTTCAAAACGTGCTAGTATTTTAGTTTAGGGTATGTTAATATAGATACATGAAAAGTTTTGGAGGTAAAGTTGGTCGCTGGCTGGACGAGTGCAAGATGGCCCTCGAAGGTATTATCTTGGCGACACGCGAATCTAAATTCATTGTAAGCTTTTTGCTTAGTTTTGTTATTTTTGGGACCCTTATGAATTTGCTGTCTGGTAGTACAGCGGCACTGAATCTGTTTTGGATTACTGACTTTGGTGGCAAGTTTAGTATTATTAAAGATGCTTTTCTGGGCATTTTTGGTGTGGGTCGGAATTTTTGGGATTGGATGCTTACATTTTGTATTGTTGTGTTGCAATCAATTCTGATTGGACTGGTGATTTTGGTCTGGCAGAAACGGCGTCGTAACAAGAAGGAACAGCTTCAAGTCGAAGCATCTAATGCGGATAACTTGCAAAGCGCGGGGCTTGTCACTGGTTTAGCTATTTTGGGATCCGGTTGCCCAACTTGTGGTACAACCTTGCTAGCGCCTTTGCTAGGCACGATTTTTAGCAGCGGTAGTTTTGCTCTAGCTGGAATTCTGTCGGGCGTACTCACCGCAGTCGCAATTATAGTCGCACTCTTTGCGCTTAAAAAAATGGGGAAAGAAGCCTATGTTATGATTCTGAGTGAGCGCTACCATAAGAAAAAGTTAAAGGAGAAAAATGATGTTTAAAGCTTTAAAAACTGGGGCGGTAATTGGTGTGGCGCTAATTTTGATTGCTTTGGTAATTCTCGGTGTCAGTTCAAAGCCAGATGCGGTGGATCAAGCATGGAATAAGGCTACCGTAGCGGGAGATATGGAAGCAAAAAACCATTATATTATGTATACGGATTTGATGTGTCCTTATTGTGACGTCTTCTCTCGGACTGTAATGGAGCACTGGGATGAATTTAAGGATTATCTTAACGAACATAAGATTGCCTTTGAAATTCGTTTAACAGATTATTTATATGAAGGTAGTCAGATTGAATCTTCGCGCGATGCGGCCGAGGGGGCTTACTGTGCAATGCGTGAAGATAAATTCTGGGATTATTATCATGGTGCGCTCAAGTCTCTTTGGGATGATTATCATTCTAAAGGTATTGGTGACTCTAAGACTTCTCCAGCCATTAAGAATATGCCAGACGATTATTGGCTGGAAATTGGTCACGAAGCTGGGCTGGGTGAGTCGTTTGATAACTGTGTAAACAATCATGAGACCCGCGAAGAGATTACGAAGAATACTTATCGCGCCCTGCAAACTGCAGAAGGGATGCCATATTTTAAGTTTAATAAATTCACAATGGCTGGATTTGACAACAAATGGGGTTGGGATTACGTCTTACGTTATCTTGATGCCGGACTATGAGAGTAAAAATCAAGATGGATTAAAGGTTAAATAACCAGCAGTAGCTGCCAGTATTACCATTTTTCTACTGTTTCCTCGCCAGTACTTAGATTTCTTAGCCTATAGCTGTGCTCCTTTGCTTCCTTCTCTCCGAAAATGATTGCGTAGTTAGCTAGTCTACTGGCATATCTCATTTTATCTCCTAGCTTTTTGTCTGTCATGACAACATCCACTAGTTTACCTTCCTGCCTAAGCCTATTGGCTACAATAAGACTATCCGCGTACTCGCTTAAAGATACCGGAATGACACATATATCAATTGGCTTAACATCTTCAAGAAGAGCCACATTGCATTCTTGTAAAATATAAAACAATCGCGTTAAGCCAATCGAGCCACCTACGCCAGGCAGAGATTGCTTAGTATAGTGCGCAGCGAGATTTTCGTATCTTCCGCCTGAGCAGATTGAACCAATCCATTCATAATCGATTACATTAGTCTCGAAAACCGTTCCGGTATAATAATCTAGCCCGCGCACAATTTTTGTGTCGGCTACGATTTTTATAGTTGGGTAGCCATCTTCGAGAAGCTGCATTACTTGATTGAGTTCATTGATGCCTTGATTAAAGGCTTCTCCACTAAACCTAAGCGACTTAAGCTTATCTATAACCTCGTTGCGTTTACCGTTAATACTAATAAAATTTATCAGTTTATCAACATTTGCAGTACCAATTTGAAGTTCCTGGAGTGCGCTTCTGGTCTCTTCTGGCGAAACTTTTTCGGCATGATCAATAACATTAAAGATATCTTTTGACTTTTCTTCTAGGTTCAAATTCTCAAGTAGCCCCACCAGTAATTTGCGGTTACTAATTCTGACCACAAAGCTATTTGGTAGTGGTAACTTTGACAGCGCTTCTGCTAAGGTTGCAATAATCTCTGCATCATACGCAATTGACAACGTATTCCAGCCAATTACATCCACATCGCATTGATAAAACTCTCGAAAGCGTCCCTTTTGCGCGCGCTCTCCACGAAAATTACGCCCTACCTGAGTGACCTTAAAGGGAAAGACTAAATCGCTCATGTGCTCAACTACATACCTTGCCAGCGGTACTGTATGGTCGAAACGTAGGGCTTGGTCGGCAGTATCTGTACACTCGTCAGTCTTGACAACGCGGTAGATCTGTTTTTCGGTATCGCCACCAGCTTTTGCAAAAAGAATTTCTGTTCTATCAATAGTTGGAGTCTCAATGTTTTGGAATCCATGAGCTAAGAAGACCTCAAAAATCGCACTCTTTAGTCGATTAAACTCCGCTTGCAAAGCGGGTAATAATTCTTGCATTCCACTGATTGGGGCTGTATTAAACTTCTTCATATCACTATTCTACTACTTATTATTACATATATCAATCTTTTATAAGGGGCGACCGCCATCTACTCCGCGTAGTTTCAGCGCGGCACATAAATCACGCAAAAGTTTTTTCCGAAAGTCCACCACTTGAGTTCTCCATGACCATAGATTTTGCAGTGGTTCCTGCAGGTGCCAGAAATGAGTATCTAGTAATATAACTAAATCGGGAGCGATACCGTCTTTCTTAAACTCTTGCTGTAAAACATCTAGGACATTTACGCCCAAATCGCACATTGCTTCTAGGTCAGAGCAATTAGGCATAAGTATTTGGCTGTAGGGAAAATGCTGACGAATAATCTGATGCAACTCACTTTCTCTTAACATGGTATTCATAAATAACATAATACGTCTAGGGGATTTCTGAGGCTCACTAAGATAGTTGCGGTCTATTCCTACTCCTATAAAAATCTGGTTAGGGTAACAATATCTCAAGTATTCGATGGCTAGAGTGGGTACATATCCGCCGAGAATAATGGCGTCCGTAGTGCCGATGAAATCTGATAGAGCGCATTCGGTTAGTGTGCAGATTTCAGCTAGTGTTTTACCTTGATATGGT
>CAZVTE010000027.1:0-10029 GCA_964629705.1 uncultured Candidatus Saccharibacteria bacterium
TCATTAAAAAATATTACTTCTAGTTTTGTATTATCATTCAAAAACAAGGTGGCAAAATATGATTTCCTTATTTTTATTTCTTTTCCCCACAACGTCTGTTCAGCATCCCCTACAGGTGTTCCTGCAAAATAAGAACGAGAAGCATCTATCCCATGATTTTTAATAGCATCTGTCTGTGTATGATAAGACTTAATTTTAACTTCACTTTTAACAATATCTTCCTTTTTTACTAAATAATCTATTACTTTTTCGTCTTCTGCATAGCGCGCAATGCCTAGCAAGATGTTGCGGAGCGTAGTGGTGTCAGAATCCTCTCCTTCCACTGGAATTAGACCAACCTTGGCTAATGGTTTAGCAATCAACTGACGTAGGAATTTTTGATAATCACGATAGCTTTCACTCTCCACTGGGCAAAATAGCTTGAGGTCGTTGATAATGCTAGCCAAAATGTCCCAAACCGCTGAGAGTTCGCTACTTCTAGAGCTCTGTAGCAAATCTAAGAGTGAAGTACTAGAAACTTTTCTTGCTTTGGCGAGTAACATGCGATCCACGAGCAAACGAATCTTTTGTCCTAGACCTAGCTCACTAAACCGCTCCGACTTTTGCTGAAATTCTTGATTATCCAGCTCGATCAAATAATGCCCCGACATATTATCGAATACTTCTGGCAGAGGCCATTTTTCGTGGTCAGTTTCCCCATTGATTAAGAATCTCTGTTGTTGCCAATGCTCACCACTAGGCTTGAGTACTGGGTAGCCTGGTTGAGAAATCCAAGCGTCCATAAAATCTTTGACGTCAAAATTAGCAAACTTCTGTAAGCACTTCCACAAATCGTCACCTACAGTATTTTCATATTTATACTCATTAAAATAATGGCGAATCCCTTTGAAAAATGCTTCTTCACCCATTAGTTTAATTAGCATTAAGATTAAGCGCGCACCCTTGGCATAAACAATGGCGCCATCAAACAATGTAGCAATTTCGGCGGGACTTTTTACCGCTTGCTTTACGGCTTGTACTCCTGGCAAACAATCACGCTTGAGCGCTGCTAGGCAGTCACCAGTATAAAAATCTTGCCAGTTATCTAGCTCAGGATACAAGGCGTCAGCGCAATAGTACTCCATAATTGTAGCAAATGATTCGTTGAGCCATAAATCATCCCACCATTTCATAGTGACAAGATCACCAAACCACTGATGTGATAATTCATGTGTTACTGTGGTAGTGACCGTACGCTTGAGGTCGAGTGGAGATTTCGCATCTGCGAGCATCATTGATTCACGATAGGTCACTAGCCCCCAGTTCTCCATTGCACCGGCCTCAAAATCTGGTAGCGCTACCTGGTCAAGTTTTGGCAGAGGATATTTTTCGTCAAATAAATCATTATAATACTCTAGCGTATGCACGGCGGTTTGATTGGCAAAGAGTAACTCTTCTTCCCTCTGGTTAAGAGCGCAGTAGGAACTCACTACTACGCCATCTCGATTAACACTTGATACGGATTTTAATGGGCCAATCACCCACGCCAACAAATAAGTTGACATCCTCGGTGTATGCGCAAAGCTAAAACGATTATCCACTTTGCACCGGACTGGCGTATTAGCTAACACGACATCGCGCTCGTTTAGGTCTGTTACTACAAGATGTAAGTCGAATGCGGCCTTCGCTGCTGGCTCGTCGATGCAGGGGAAAGCTTCCCTAGCATAATGCGATTCAAACTGCGTAGTGATAATTCTCTGTTCTTGGTCTTCCCATTCGTAAGTCGAGAGATAGCAACCTTCCATATTGTGATTAATTTTGGCTACATAATCAATCACGAAACTAATATTGCAACTACAATCTGACGCATTCTCAGCTTCACGGCGCGCAAATTCCTGCGCTAAAAGTTGTCTCAGCTGTTCTGTAATGAGGATTTCAAGGATTTCACCATCATAATTATATTGACAAACTTCACCTACTTGCGACACTGCGTCACAGTCATCATAATCAAAATCTGCCAGAATAGCATCGCTCAAATCCAAACGCACGGCTTTAATCTGCATATCGACAGCATGGAATTTGACTACTTGACTATCTGACTGAATTACTCCACAAACTGTAGCACGCCCTTTAATTTCTTCATGACTTCGAGAGAGGTACAATTCTAATTTATATTCTTCTGGCTTAAAATATTGCAATAACTGTTCCATGAGATAATTATAACACAGATAGTTTCAGCTTAGCCAAAAGTGGTCGCTCTTCTTACCTTAAAACCATTACACCACACGGGCGACTTCTTCAAGCGTAGTTTCACCACGGAGTGCTGCTAGTACGCCTTTTTGCTCTAAAGTGAGCATACCATGCTGCACGGCGTCGCGTTCAATAGCATTAGTATTGATATCACTGATATCTCCTCGAAGATAGGCTTGAATCTCTTCCGATACAATCATCTGTTCCATAATTACCGTGCGACCTTTGTAACCAAACGGATATTCTTCGGAAACTACTGGTCGATAGAGTTTAAAATTAGACAAATCCACATCCACACCGCGCATCACTTTTTTAACATATTCACGTGTAGCTTCGTCAGGTTCGTATTCTTCCTTATTGGGGGCTAATTTACGCACTAGCCGCTGTGCCATAAGCAAGCGAATTGAGTTGGCAAAAATCGGATTCGTGCCAATTAAATCAATCATACGTGCAAATGCCGCTGCAGTAGAATTTGCATGAAAAGAGCTAAGCACCAAGTGACCCGTAATGGAAGCTTGGATAGCAGTTTTGGCTGTATCAGCATCGCGAATCTCACCTACCATTACTACGTCTGGATCAAGACGTAAAACCGAACGGAGGCCTTCCGCAAACGAACCGCCGTCATTAGTCTGAACGGGAATCTGAGTTATACCAGTAATACCGTATTCAATTGGATCTTCAAGCGTGATAATTTTACGATCATCGGTATTTAAGGCGTTGAGAATTGAATACAGGGTCGTGCTTTTACCAGAACCGGTCGGACCAACCATCAACACTAGACCACGTGGATGCGAGACTACTTCGCGAATATTTGCCAGTTCAATATTGGAGAGGCCTAGCAAGTTTAGATTTAACAATTGTTCATCAAAGTTAAACAAACGTAGCACTGCATCTTGACCATACATCGTCGGGATGGTTTCCACACGAATATTCAACAAATGCGAGCTGCCATCACGATAAATGTCTTGCTGCATGTGACCAGACTGAGGTTTATTAGAAGCTGTGGAAACATTCGCCCGCGAAGACAACTCACCCATCAGGATACGGTAACGCGACTTATCCAAAATTGCTACTGGATGCAAGATTCCGTCCACACGCATCCGCACACGGATTTCTTCGCGCATATTTTCAATATGAATATCAGACGCGCCCAATTTGTCGGCTTGGTCGATAAGAAAGTCGAACACTTTGTCAGTGGCAACTGAATTCAAGGTATTACTAACTTCAGTAATGGTTTCGGAATCACCATCTTTAGCAATCCTAATATCGTCATAGTGCACCTCTACCGGCGGATCGTAGCGTAACATGAAATTTTTATATGCTGAACCAGAAATGAGGAAAAAATCAACACGGTCACCATTGTCTTCGTATTGCTTGAGTAGAGCTTCAATAAGACTTCGCGGAGTCTGACTAGTCACCATATATTGATAATGCTCTTCGCCGCTACATTTTTGAAGAGGTAAGATGAAGTTTTTGCGCATATCATCAACTTCGAGTAAATCTGGAATTAACTCAATAGTTTTTTCGAAATCACGCGTATCTAGGTATGGTAGACCGATAATACGAGCACGGTCACGCGTGGATTGCTCTTCGTTTTCACGACGTTTACGCTGAACTTGTTCTTCATCCATATCCTAACTCCCTTATTTAAGCAATCTTTTTATAACTAATTATTGTACCAATCAACCCAGCCAGAGAGGTAACAAGCAAGGCTAAATTCTGAGCAATGTCATCACCAGTGTTTGGATTCGGGATAGTCTCGTCCGATGCTGGTGTCTCCATAGCAGTTTTATCACTATTAGGCACATTAGTCCAAGAATCATCTTTATCACCAGCATCTGGCTTTGTACCGCTATCCCCACCACCAGTACCCGGCCCAGTAGTACTACCACCAGTGCTACCAGAGTCTTTAGGAGAATCTACATAGGCAATTGCATAAGTCGAAAACTTATCACTGGAAAAATTAAGCATTTTACCATTATCAGCTAATCTAGCATCAAGAATGTCAATTTTATCGTGATGTTTTCTTAAAATATAATATTTACGGATAAGCTCACTATTATGATTCTGCAGGGATTCTGGCAAAAGTACGCTGAGTGGAAGTGGCTGATTAAGCTCGCTAAGCGTTGTAAGTTGAGTATCACTATCGGCATCGAAAACATTAATTGCGATATCAAAGAAATCAGTTACCTTGATACCTGAGGAAACAGCAGTAGCCGCCCGTTCAAATTCTGCTTTAGTATTCTCTTCGACAATGAGTGGCTGAATCTCAAGTCTCACATCGATATTTTTCCGGCCAGCCAGCTCTGAGTCGAGCGAGCCCAACAAAATTTCTTTAGCAATTTCAGCATTAGAAACGCCAATTTCTGGAGTAGTAACGTTTTTATCGGGATCAACTTCTTCAACTTCAATATTTTTATCAAAGTTGACTACATATAATCCTACAGAATCTTGAGAAACTTTAGCGCCATCAGCAAGATAGCCACTAGGATCAACGTTAAAAGTACCACCGTAAATTACTGGCGGAACATAACTACCGCCAAGAGCAAGACCGCCACTATCAACGGTAAAATTCCCGCCATCCACATAGATGTATGACCCACCGGTTTGAGAAATACCAAAAATGTCAGTTCCAGTTGCACCAGAGTTATAATTACCACTCTTGATTGTAATCATGGCGTGTTCATCCGCCCAAACAGTGTAATACCTATGAGCCGTAGCATTAACATTTTGCAAGGTGACATTAGTAGCATTATAAATATTAATACCGCCATCAGTGTTAAGATTCTCAAGTAGAACGTTGTCTGTATCAGCTTCGTCGCCTACAAAAAGCGCATAACTATCGTTAGCACTGACGGTAGCAAAATTACCATTTTTAATAGTAAGATTAACGCCAGTATAAATTGCACCAAAATTATATGATGTAATTGTGTGACCATTCAAATCAAAAGTAGTATCACTCGCAAAATTAAAAACATGACCACCGGTGCCGAGATAGGAGAGATCTAGGTCCGCTTGCAATGTAACTGTTTCCCCAGCTCCGGCGTTAGCTATCGCTTCTTCAAGCGTAGCATATGCTGTATCCCTCACTACTACAACGCCATCTCCTGCCGCAAAAGCACTGTGCGGAGTAAATATCATGAACGCCAGAGCGAAGCTGGCAAAAAACTTTGTAATTTTAGTTTTAATCCCTTTATCCATATTTTTATTATAGCATAAACTTTTTGCGCGAGACAAGATTTTCATTGAAAAGTGTTATAATTTTAATATAATGACGAAAAAGCGGATTCTAAAAATTGCGATAATGATTCTAGCAATTATGCTTGTGATTTCTGGTTATAGGGTTTGGCGGTGGCTAAGCGATAACTGGGCGATTACGCAACAAGCTCGAGAGCTTGAAGAACTAGGAGCAGTTACAGAAGTAGATGAGGCAAAGAGCAGCCAAACTTCAAACTCATCAGCTGAGCCGAATGACAATTTTTACGATTATAATAATGTGAAATTAATTAATGCAAATTTTGCCGAACTCAAAAATCTCAACCCAGACGTAAAAGGTTGGTTAAAAGTAGATGGCACCAATGTGAACTATCCATTCGTACAAAGTAATGATAATAATTATTACCTTAACCACGCTTTTAATCGCAATACCAATGGTGCTGGTTGGATTTTTCTGGACTATCGTAGCGACCCAGCATTACAAGATAACCATCAAATAATTTATGCTCATGGCCGACAAAACGGTACAATGTTTGGTTCGCTGAAAAACGTTTTGACAGAGACTTGGTTTCAGGATTATGAAAACCATTTTATCAAAATTTCCACCGAAACTGAAAATTCCCTGTGGCAGATTTTTAGCACTTATAAAATTCCAACAACTAGCGACTATCTAAAAGTTGATTTTGAAAACAATCAAGAATTTCGCAAGTTTATTGATATTCTAAAAAAACGTAGCGCGCATAATTTCGATGCCTCTCTAGTGGAGACAGACAGAGTTGTGACACTTTCTACATGCTATAACGCTAACGAGCGCTTAGTAATTCACGCTAAACTGGTGAAGCGGATAGAAAAAGAATAAGTTGCTTAGATTAATTCTTCGTTAAGATAATAATAGTATTCCAAAAGTTCACGGGAATAATTCTTGATAATTGCCAACTTCTGATCCTTGGCAGCATCCTTTTTCGGCATCACTAGCATCCGCGTGATACCGATTTGCTCCACAAAAGCGGGGTTATGGCTCACCATAATAATCGTGCCGGCGTAATCCTTCAAATTTTCACCAATGATTTTCTGAGTTTCGGGGTCAAAATGGTTAGTTGGCTCATCGAGGATAATCAAATTCGCTCGCGTGAGCAAAGTTTTGCAAAGTGCCACTCTCGCTTTTTCTCCTGGAGATAGCACAGATACTTTTTTGTAAATATCGTCATCGTAAAACAAGAAGTTTGACAAAATTCCGCGTAGCTCTGTGTCAGTAAACTCACGCGAATCCACATTCTCCAGAATCGTACGGCGCTCATCCAGAATCTCCAATTCTTGCGCGTAGTAAGCTACCGAGACATTTTGCCCAAAAATTACCGCGCCACTGTCTGGAGTGAGCTCACCTACAATCAATTTTAACAAAGTCGACTTGCCAACACCATTTTCGCCGACAATCAAAAACTTTTCTCCGCGCGTAAGACTAAAGGAAACTTTGTCATACAACTTTTCGCCTCCTGGATAAGCAAATTCAAGATTTTGCACTTCCAGCGGCGTGCGACTACCGAGCGTGGCCGGAGAAATATTAAGCGCAACATGAGCATATTCTTTCTCGCGTTCGCCCAGCTCGGCTAGCTTTTTCTCCAAAACTTTTTCGCGCTGATGCCCCATACCAATGAGTGCTGTATTAGAACGCTTGGCTGCTCGAGCTCTAGCTACAAACTCTGACAGTCGCTTGATTTCTCTCTCTTGCTCACTAATACGTGCATCCTCCGCTGCGAGATCCGCCGCATATTGCCGGCGAAAATCAGCGTAATTCCCTTTGTAAACTTTCATTTTGTGAGTAGTTTTATTAACAAAGAGGATTTTATTAGTGATAGCATTGAGAAAGTCAACATCATGTGAAATGACCATCACCGTGCTGCGATAATTACGGAGATAATTTGTAATAAATTGCTTCGTGCTAGCATCGAGGTGATTGGTCGGTTCGTCAAGGAGTAGTAAGCCAGCATTTTCAAACAACACTTTTGCAAAAGCCACTTTAGACTTTTGGCCACCAGATAGGTCACGCATTTTTTGATCCATTAAATCCGAAAGTTGCATTTTTTCTAAAATCTTGAGCAATTCATAATCAAAATTCTCTATATCGTAAGAATCAATCAAATCTTGCAACTGATTGATACGCTCCAAAATTGCTCTACTATCGGGATATTTCGCTAGTTTTTCATATTCGACACCAATTTTTTCCTGCAATTCGTCGACTGGACGACCAGATGCTACATAATCCCAAACAGTAATATCGTTATTTGCCTCAGGAATAATGATTTCCTGAGGCAAATAACCCAATCTTAGCCCTGGTAAATCAATTTTTCCACTATCCAATTCTTGTTCACCTAAAATTACCTTGAAAAGGGTAGTTTTACCAGCGCCATTGACACCAACTACGCCAACCTTATCATGATTCTCGAAGTGAAATTCACAATTATCATAGACTATTTTGGTTCCGTAGGCCAAATTAAGATTAGTTGCACGCATAATATCTTATATTATAGCATATTTTCCTCAAGAAAAGCTGAAAAACGGAGAACTTTTTAGTGTTTTTCTCCTCAACAACCAGCCGTCTTCATTCATACAGCTTATGCTTATCTTAGCACGGATTATCTAAAAAGTCAAGTGTTTTTTCGATGGTTTTGTAAGCATATTTTAAGGTTTATAAAAATTAGTTTTAAGAAAACATTGACGTTAGTTTAGTTTGAGCTTACAATGTAATCTTATGAGGTCGGTTTTAAAATTATCCAGCACAGAAGCACGGCGATATTTCTTAAGTAACCACGCTTATTGCGCTTTTGATTTACCTAGCTATTATGATTTCACGCCACTACTGCAATGCTGCAAGGAGACCTTAGCTGGACGTAGCTATTTTCACCTAGTGCGAGAAAATGATTCGCCGCGCAATTATGAGGGGGTGAATTATGCTATTTTTCATAATAAAGGCGCTTCTTATGATTGGCGAAAATTGCAACTAATCCACCCGATGATTTACACAGGCCTAGTCAATATTCTAGCTAGTAAGCCTAGCTGGGAAATTATTATTGACCGTTTTAAGGAACTCCAGTGTGAAAATATTTATTGTGCGAGTATGCCGACTGTAGTACGACGGCCAGCAGTGAGCGATCCTGAGTGCGCAATTAAAAACTGGGCGGATAACTTAGTAGATAAGAATTTAGAGTTTTCTTGCGAATACAATTATCTGCTCAAAACCGATATTACGAATTGCTATGATTCAATCCAAACACATACAATTGCCTGGGCAATACATGGCGCTAGGGAGGCGAAATGGTGTCAACATGATACAGCCTTATTGGGAAACCAAATCAGCCGCGCCTTACAAGATATGTCCTATGGCTCTGCGAATGGGATACCGCAAGGCAGCATCCTTTCTGATTTGCTAGTAGAACTAATTCTAGGCTACATAGATACATTAGTTCAAGAACAACTCTATCATTATAATATTCGTAAAGTACAACTATTACGCTACCGCGATGATTACCACATTTACGCACGCGATAAACGTACTGCGGAACAAGTCTTTAAGATTCTCGCTGAGCTGCTGGCAACTTTTAATTTTCGTATCAATCAAGCAAAAACGGTTGAAGTTAATGATATCGTTCTCGCTAGCTGGAAACCCGATAAATATGCTTGGCTGAAAATTGAAGACACGGTTTTGAATAGTAATCTACCTCTAAAAAACCGCTTGATGCTCATGAAAGAACATTCAGTATCATTCCCTAATTGCGGAAGCTTGAGAATTGGCTTGTCAAAACTCTACCTCGACAATATTATGAAGATGCGGCGCGAACCGCGAGATTTAAGTGGCGTTATCGCAATTTTGATAGATATTATGTATCACAACCCAGGAGCTTACCCTATCTGTATGGCTATTTTGATAAAATTACTCAATCTGCTAAAAGACGATTCTCAAATTGCCAAGTTCTTGAGAATTATAGCACAAAAATTTGGAGCAATTCCGCACAATGAGCATTTTTATGTCTGGATGCAAAGGTTAACTTTTGGCATCAATCCACATTATCGATATAGTAATAAACTTTGTACAATATTATATGACCAAGAGGTAAGACTTTGGAATTCCGAGTGGCTAGAGGAGCCAATTGAGGATATTATGGTAGTAAATCAGGAAATCCTCAATGATTTACCAACCTTTCTACCGCCAGAGGAAGTTTGTTTGTTTAATGTGCGAAATGGAAGTGGTGGATAAAGTAATTTTTGGACTTTATTTTTTTGAAAACTCGTGATATAATGGAAGTGTTGTATGAAAATTACAACTTGGGTTGGTAGCGCGATTTTTGTTGAAGCAAAAACCTGCTACTGGGCGTTGGTTTGGAAAGACCAAAGTAAGCTTTGTATTTCCTCACGCTCTTGTGGTAGCTCAGTTCTGAGAAAGATGCGTTAGCATCTTAGAATATCAGAAATAGAGCACCTGTGCCTATCCAACTGAGCTTTCCTACTTTTGGAAAAATGGTTGGGTGAAATTAACAATTTGGGTCGGTAGCTCAGTTGGTTAGAGCACGGGCCTTTTAAGCCCGGTGT
>CAZVTE010000028.1:0-9647 GCA_964629705.1 uncultured Candidatus Saccharibacteria bacterium
TGGTATAATTTCTAGTTGAATTATTGACTTGTTGCATAGAATACATTTTCTAGGGGGTGCGGAGCTTGCTAGCGGAGCATGCAGTGCGCGAAACCCGTGAAGACGGGATGTCCAGCACGAGGAGTGTGAGTAAAGAGAAAAATTTATTTTTCTCTTTCGAACCGACGATGTAGCTGATAGCGATTTCTTTAGAATCGCGTCGCGACACGTCCCTAGAAAATTGTATTTATGTAATAAGGTATTATTAAGTCGGTATGGGTTTAGGTTTGAGGAAAAGGATCAGTATGACAATTATATGGGTTCGGAAACGCAGAATGGTTACAGTGTCTTGAAGTTGTCGTTTTATTATACGCTTGACGGATTGATACGGTCTTCATTGGGCTATCTGTTATGGATTGGACGTAGCGGCTATGTATGGCCAGCCACTGCAGCTCCAGAGGCTAGACATGGATATCGATTCGAGTATGGAATCACCGCGGTTACTCCAAATAACGGTCCGGTGTCTAGAGGAATAGACGGGCTTTCTCTCTGTTCCTAGGAAATACTATGTCTGTGTTAGCTCAACAGAATACGGATTTTCCTTTAGAAAATCCTTGACCGCACTCGTAGCGCTCCAAGAAAATGTAAACATTTTCTCGAGCTACAGGCCACTCGTGTGCGACGAACCTCCGGTTCTCATCCTGTCGGAAACGAGAAATAGAAAACAGCCCATCAAAAGATGAGCTGCTTTCTATGGTATGCCCGACAGGATTAGCTTTTGCTTCGCAGGCAAACGCAATAATAATTCTACTCGTGCATTCGCACTCGTGCAGGCCAGCTGAACTACGGGCACATACAAAAATAATAAAAATGTTAAATCAAAACTATGGTATGCCCGACAGGATTTGAACCTACGACCTTTTGCTCCGCAAGCAAACGCTCTATCCAGCTGAGCTACGGGCACATACCTAATGAATTGTTAATTTTTTATCTTAATTGCTAGTTTAAGCGCAATTTTGTGATATGCAGCTCATCTGAATTGAGTAGGCAAACGCAATAATAATCCTACTCGTGCATTCGCACTCGTACAGGCCAGCTGAGCTAGAATGTATACTCGCTTAGTTTATTTCATTAGTAAACAACGTAAGCAAACGCAATTACGACTCTACTCGTGCATTCGCACTCGTACAGGCCAGCTGAGCTACGGGCACATATCTGTTTTTTGTTGTGGGGTGTAATGTTTTCATTCTAGGTGTGGACACCTTCATGAATTTTCATTTCAGTGTCCACTAAAATGAAAATGAACATTGCGACGTATCACAACACTTATATTATAGCACAACTTTTGTGAAAATAATAGCCTAATTTTAGTTTTCTTTAAACTTTTCTTAGCAATTTTTTAATTCTTTGTAAAAATAGATAGATGATCTTGGGATATGTTTGTATAGTATTTTTGGTTTTACAGAAAATTGAACAAAAATATCCTTAAAATCTCAAAATATGCTACAATGAAACTATGAAAAAGACTGAGAATTCCCCGAATAAGAAACATAATCGTCTTGAGCGTGCTAAAGTCAAGTTGCTGGCTTCTTATTATGGACATCCTGCGCGAGATTTGCGTCTGATCTGCATTACTGGTACAAATGGTAAATCTACAGTGGCACACTTTGTTCATGAGATTTTGCGTACTGCTAATCAACCAGTGGCGATTTTGGCTTCTGATCAAGATATTAAAGCGACGATTTTGCACAAGTTTTTGAATGATGCTTATAAGGCAAAGGCGGTTTATGCAGTGGTGACAGCGCCGGCTACTTCTCTCAGTAATGAAACTTTTTATGGGTTGCCGATTTATACGGCGGCGTTGACAGATTTTAGTTCACAGAATTTACCAGAGAGTGAAGTGGCGAATTATCTAGGCGCTAAGGCTTCGCTTTTTCAGATGAATCCGCAGAACGTGATTTTAAATCGTGATGATTCTAGCTATCCGGATTTTTCCAATTTTAAGGGCACAAGTGAGACAATGACCTTTGGTTCGTCTTCGGACTCGGATCTTAGGATTGATTATTCTAAATTGTATCGCAAAGGTTCGGAGGCTAGTTTGATTTTGGGTAACAAGAATTTTACAGTAGCGAGTTTCTTGGCTGGCGAAGAGGTGATTCCGCAGATGGCCTGTGCGGCGGCAATTGCAACAACGCTTAATATCGCACCAAATACAATTGCAGAGGGGATTGCGAATTTTGAGCCAGACTTTGGTGCTCCGCGAGCATAAAAATTATTTGCGAAATATTAAAATAGACCTCCGTTCTCGATGCGAGAGTGGAGGTCTGTTGGTTTCTAGCAGAAATCTGGAACTAGCATTGGTTAAGCTGGCGTTTCGGTGATTCCTAACTCGCTGATGAAGAATTTTGCTAAGTAGTTGCTGGTTTCAAGTTGCTCAATGTGATAATAAAATGTGTTACTGAGTTCATACTCGCCCAGAATGCGCTGCAATTCTTTGAAAATCTTGAGAGCAAAGAATGTATCTAATTGCTGCACCAGTGCTCCGCGAAAAGCGATAAGGATGAAACGTCTACTTGCCTGGTGATACTCGCTGACATTTGGTGTAGCGGTTGTATCGATAACTGAGTCAACATTGGTGGTAACGTCGCAACGAATTTTGATACCGCCATCACGGAAATAGTAGAGGTGCTCTTTAAGGATTTTACGATGCAAATCCTCTGTCATATCAGAGCAATATTCGGTTTGCAGAATTTCGTGAATCAGCTCATTATCGATAGTTTCTGGATCAAAGTTTGGTGTTCCGAGTATATTTTCGCAGAGACTGTAAGTTGGATAAGCTCTATTAAACCCAGAAGTCTCGATATTTAATTCAGAGATGGCACAGAGTTTGCCAGCAACTTCTTCGAGTGCATCTTCTCCGAGCCTTTCGCCACCACTATAGGCTACTTCAAAGAAAACATCGCCTTCTTCGTCAGTGACTTCATCGCCATCGGTAATTCTAATTTGCGCTGCCCAGTACGGCGAAAGTGTGTCTTTGTACTTAGTGGTGATTTTGATAACAGCTTGGCGTAAGGTGCATTCGATTGGGTCAAAATGCTGATGGTTATCTGTTGCGTAGTGGGCTACTTTGGACTTTGCTTTAATTCTCATAATGTTCCCTCCTGTCTGACTGCTAGAAAAAGTGGTCTGGTCCATATCTTTTGGATGCCGAGGTTGTGCAGGAAAAATTCGATTTGCGGATCGCTTTCTAATGCTGACAAATCGTATCTTATTGTACTGTCTGCCCAGGACGCGCTAATCAGCTCTTGCAACTCCTTAAAGATGGAGAGTGCAAAGAAAACGTCCATCCACTGCTTTGCGCCACTGAAAGCGATGATGATCTCATAACGAGCTTCCTTGATAATGGTATTTGGCGTATGTGAGATTGCTCTCCTGAGTGCTGGGATGCGAATGCCGCCATACCAATGTGTGACACTGTAATGTTTTTTGCGGAGTATTTCCCAAACTTCAGGATCAACGCGTATAGTTTTCCCGGCATCGTACAATTGATCGCAAACCGTCTGGATGGTTGGGTCTGAACCATAGGTTTCTTTCAGTAAGTATGCAAGCTTAGAGGCGTCTTCTTCCCCAGTATAGGAAAGTTCCCGGAATTTTTCCAGCATGGCTAATTTGGTGTCAGCATATTCGCCACCGCCAATGGCGCTCTCAGTGTTGATTGTAAGGATAGAGTGGCGGTTTTTTGCACTATCAATTTCATTGATGCGAATTAGGCTGCGCCAGCCGTTAGGTAACTGTGGATCATAGCTATCTGTGAGTTCCTCAGTGACAGTAAGTAAGCCTGCGCACAAATCTGGTGATAAATTCTGGCTTGTGTAGTTAGAAGCTTTCATTTTGTTTCCCTCCTAAAAATAACCTCTGCAATGGCATATTAAATTGCAGGGTAGAAGCCTGCAAGATTTGACAAGCTTGTATCCTACAACTAATATGCAGATATAAAACAGGATTTTAAGGTGCATTTGTAATATTGTATCACTTGATAGAGAAAAAGTCAATATAAGTTGCATAATTTTTAGAAAAATGTGATTGACTTTTTGACATAAGTGTGATAAAATGGGAGTAGAAGCTGGTTAAATACCGGATGGTTTTTGAGGTGTATATGTAGAGTATATATGTAGTCTTGAGAATGATTTGCTAAAAATGTGTTATAATAGAGATGAAGGAGTAAAAATGGCAAGTGTATTTACGAAAATTGTGAGGGGTGAGATTCCCTGCTATAAGATTTATGAAGATGAAAAGACGATGGCGTTTCTTGACATTGAACCAGAGGAGCCTGGACATACATTGGTGATTCCAAAGGTGGAGATAGGTAAGCTTTATGATTTGCCGGACGAGGATTACAATGCGGTAATGGCGACGGTGAAGAAATTGGCGAAACATATGGAGAAGGTGCTGGGTAATCGAATTATTATCAAAGTTTATGGGGTAGATTTGCCTGACCATGCGCACGTGCATTTGATGCCAATGAATAAGAATTGGGCGGGTGAGCGCGTGCTTAAGCCGACACCAGAGGAATTTGAGGAAATGCGCCAAAAGTTGGAGTTGAAATAATTATTATATAATCAAAAGAGCCGCTAGTGTAGAGGTTAGCGGTTTTTTGATATGATTAAGAAATCTAGGCTGCGGCGGATTCGGGAGAGGTGAAATTATTTTTGAGGCGTTCAGCTTTGCTAGCTTGAGCATAATAAGATTCAGAGGAGGTGTGGCGGCCATTTTCTTGATAGAATTTGGCGAGGCGGAGGTAGTTTTGTTTGAGGTTCTCCAGTACAGGCTCGATGGCGCGGAGATTTTCGGGTTTAGAAAGTTCAGCATAGAGGTCTTGATAGACGGAAAGTTCGGTATTGGCAAAAACAGCGGCTTCAGAGGTGACGGCATTTTCAACGGATTCAGCAGCTTCAAGCATGAATTTGGCAGTGTCGGCAACCTCTTGCTGGCGCTTTTCAGGAGAAACTGTGGCTTCGGCAGAAGTTTTGACAGTTTCGGTTGTAGCAGTTTCGGTAGTACTGGTAGGTGCAGCTTCCACAGCTTCCGTACTTTCACTGGCTTCGGTTTTAGTCTCGGTGACGGCTTCGGCGGGTGCTTCTGGATTCTTGGCGGTTTCGGCCACGGTGGTTTCAGAAGCGGATACTTCTGTAACAGTGTTGACGGTTTCGGGAGCGGCTGCTACTGGTGCAGTTTCTGTCGATGCGGCAGCTGTAATTGTGGTGGCTTCTTTTGTCTCGGCGGGAGCAGCAGCTTCAGTGACGGTTTCAGCAGTGGCTTCAGTGGAAGTGATGGCTGGAGCTGCTTCGGTTGCGGTTTCGATAGCTGTAGTAACTGCTGCTTCAGTAGCAGGAGCGAAAGCGGCTGCATTTTCTGGAGATGCGGCTTGAGCTACATTTGGCGCTGCGACATTGGGTGCGACGGTGGCCAGCATTGGTTCGGCAACGTTCGAGTTGTTAGCGATATTCATAGCCTCTGCTACGTTTTGGCCTTCGTAGTATTGGGCGCTTTCGGCATTCTCTAGCCCTTCTAGTTGGCGGGCGAGCTCGTCCATTCCATCTGAAGCTTCGGTAGCTGCAGCGGTTACTTCAGTAGTAGTCATCATCGGTTCAGCATCATTAAGCATTGGGTCAGCATAGCCATTATTGAGGGTGTCGATAGTGGTTTGCCCCACTTGGTTATAAGTAGCGTTATTGGGTAATTCGGCATTTTGTGCGTTTTCGTAGCCTGTTAACTGAGTTGTATCGTAGCCTGTATAGCCAGTATTGGCGTCGTAATTTCCCCACTGATTAGCAGTAGAATCGTAGCTGGGGGTGGAATTGTAATTTTCCATTATTGATAGTTCCTTTTTGTTTTTAAGAGATTCTGTTGATATTTAATGTTTATTTTTGTTATAACTTATATCCAGTGTAGCACACGGATTCTATTTTGTCAAGAGGTTTTGCGGTTATGTTTTATGATTTGTGTCAAGACTTGTTTTTATGCTTATGTTGTGCTAGATTTTGATTATGGCTCTGGCGTGATTGAGCAATGTTTTTGAGCACTATATATTTAGACAAGAGGGAAGAATAAGGCTGTGAAAAATGAAAGAGGTATGCTATAATTAAGGAAAGATTGTTTTGGAGTTAATGGGGGGAGGGAAGCGAGAATTATGAAGTTTGCGAGGAGCTATGAGCCGGGGGATTTTGAGCCGGATATTTATGCGATGTGGGAGAAGACGGGAGCGTTTCAGCCGAAGATTCTGCAGTATGAAGGGAATGAGGAAGAGACGCAAGATTGTTATTCGTTGGTGATGCCACCACCGAATGCGAACGGAAATCTGCACATTGGTCATGGGCTGACGATTGCGATTGAGGATGTTTTGGCGAGATATTACAGGTTGAGAGGCAAGTCAACTTGGTATATTCCAGGAGCGGATCATGCAGGATTCGAGACCTGGGTGGTGTATGAGCGAGCCTTGGAGAAGGAGGGGAAGAGCCGGTTTGATTATTCGCGCGATGATTTGTATAAACAAGTGTGGGATTTTGTCCAAATGCAACGGGGGAATATGGAGTTGCAGGTGCGAGCGCTAGGGGCGAGCTGTGCCTGGGATGATTTGACTTTTACGCTGGACGAAAATGTAGTGTCACGAGTTTACCAGACATTTGAGAAAATGTGGAATGATGGCATGATTTATCGAGGTAAGAAATTGGTGAATTATTGTCCGCATCACCAGACGGCTTTTGCAGATATTGAGGTGGACTGGAGAGAAGAAAAGACGCCGTTATACTATATTAAATACGGTCCGTTTACTTTGGCGACAACGCGTCCTGAGACGAAATTTGGAGATACGGCAGTAGCGGTGAACCCGAATGACGAACGCTATGCGGAGTGGGTTGGCAAGACAATTACCGTAGAAGGCGTAAACGGTCCTTTCGAGGTAGAAGTGATTGCCGATGATATGGTGGATATGGAATTTGGTACAGGGGTGGTAAAGATTACGCCAGCGCATGACTTTAACGACTGGGAAGTGGGGCAGAGACATAATCTGCGTGTAGTGCAAGTAATTGATGAGGCAGGTAGAATGACCGAGGTGGCAGGTCGGTTTGCTGGTATGCCGGTAAAAGAGGCACGCGAAGCGGTAGTCAAAGCGATGGATGAGATGGGGATGATTATTAAGATTGATGATGACTACGTGACGAAAGCGCCACATTGTTATAAGTGTGGAGCGGTGATTGAGCCAACTCTGAAAGAGCAGTGGTTTATTGATGTGAAAAAATTGGCAAATTTGGCGATAGAGCGGTTAGAGAAGGGGGAGGTGAAGTTTTACCCAGCAAACAAGAAGAAGGTTTTGATTAATTATTTGAAGAATTTGAAGGATTGGAATATATCGCGACAGATACCATGGGGCATTCCTATACCAATGTTTCACAGAGTGAAACATGATACTGTTGGGGAGAGGAATGATATTCCAGAGTGGATTTTTGATACGCGGACGAATCTGCAGAAAATTGAAGTTGGTGGGGTGGAATATGTGCGTGACGAAGATACCTTTGATACGTGGTTTTCAAGCTCGCAGTGGCCTATAGTGTGTACCGACTTCTTGGAGGGGCGAGAAAATCCATATTATCCGTTGAATGTGATGGAAACAGCTGGTGATATTTTGTTTGCGTGGGTGGCGCGAATGTTGATGATGGGCGTGTATATTACTGGTGAAGTGCCGTTCAAAGAAGTATATTTGCATGGTTTAGTGCTAGACGAGCATGGACAAAAGATGTCGAAATCCAAGGGAAATGTGATTAACCCGATTGAATTGGTGACAAAATATGGTTCGGATGCTTTTAGATTGGGGATTTTGCGAGGCAGAAGTGCTGGAATGAACCAAGCCTTTAGTGAGAATAGTGTAGTATCTGGTAGAAATTTGTGTAATAAGTTGTGGAATGTGGCAAGATTCATTCAAGGAATGGTGGATGGTGTCGAGGGAAATAAACGTGTAGCCGAGGAAGTAGAAAAAGCTGCCGAGAATGCAGAAATTGTTAATATGGGGCAAGTAGAAGCCGGTGCAGAGATGCCATATTCGACTGATAATATGGGTGAAGACTGGATTTTTCGGGAATTAACCAAGTGTAAGGAAGAGATTGAGGACGATATAAAGGAATATCGCTTCTCGGAGGCGGTAGAGACGCTGTATAATACAATTTGGGATAAGTATGCGGATTGGTTTATTGAGAGTCAGAAGCAATATAAGAATGTGGCGCTTCTCAAGGTGACATTAGAAATGATTTTGAAGATGTTGCATCCGTTTGCGCCGTTTGTGACAGAGGCAATCTGGCAGAGTTTGAGTTGGACAGAAGGCATGTTGGTGGTGCAAAAATGGCCTTCTAGGCTCAAATTTGACCCAATTAGTGCTGAGCAGTTTGATAGTTTGCAGACAGTCGTGAGCGAAACCAGAAGGGTCTTGACGGAGCTAAATAGTGCCTCTCAGGGTAATAAATGGGGGTTGCTCTATGGCGATGACTCCTTGGTGGCGGATAATGCGCTTCTAGTGATGGGGTTGACGAAGGTGAGTTCGGTTTCGAGCACTGATGGGCAGCCGAGAGGATTGAGGCTTGCACTGGCAAATCATGAGGTATATCTCGATGTTCCAGTAGAGGTAGTGGAAAAGTACAAAGAGAATATTGAAGAGAGGATTCTCAAGGTAGGCAAGGAACTAGATGCTTTGAATCTAAGAATGACGAACCCGAATTATGTCGAAAAAGCTCCGGCGCATCTCGTATGGCAGACTCGTGAGGGAATCAAAGAGAAAACTGAGCTGATAGAGCGACTGAAAAAAGAGCTAGAAGTGATAGAATAAGATAAAATAAACAAATAGCCCCTAGAGATAGGGGTTATTTGACGAGGTGAGATAAATATTTATATTTAACTTTCTTCAAGCATCCGAATGGCGTTGTCTAGCTCTTGAATAATGTTGGCGATATTCTGGTCGGTCGCTTTACGTTTGGTAGCTAGTTCTTCCTCGGATAGAGGAGGTTGAGGTTCTTGATAAAAGTTGGTTTGGTCTTGAGATGGTTGATTTTCTGGATAGAGAATGTCGTTAACGTTGATTCCTTCGAGATCATCGGGTATATCTAGGGCTTTAGGCTCGTAGGAGCGCATATCTGAGTGATCAGACGTGGGATAATCTGGCTTACGACTTTGGTCTTGATCCTGGTCTCGCAGAATTTCGCGAATGGCGGCTTTGAGGTCGTTGTCAAGTTCTAGCTCGATGAGCGCTGCTTCTACCTCTGGATCTCTGAGATCATCCCATTCGGTTTTGAGATTATCTGAGGATTCTGATGGATAATAACTATCGAAATTTTTCATTTTTACCTTTTTGTTTTTATGACTTGATTTTATCTAATGATAGCACGAGTTATATTGATAATCAAGTTTCGTTTTTACTTATATTATGCTGTCCTTTTTCTTCATGTTGTAAAAAATACATTTTTTGATTACTCATTTTCGCTCATTTTTGCCTCTTTTTTGCCCAGAAAATCCGTAATATTGTTGTAAAAAATACAACGATTTTGCACTTGACATTCTCTGTAAAAAGCATAATCTCTTTGATTTTGTGTAAAATAAGAATAAAAAGTATTGACTTTTCTAACTAT
>CAZVTE010000029.1:0-9598 GCA_964629705.1 uncultured Candidatus Saccharibacteria bacterium
GCAGCCGCCTTGTAAGCGGCAGGTCGTCGGGGCAGAGCCGACACACGGCTCCATAAATGAAAATACTCCAAGCAAACGGAGTTATTTTTATTTTTAGGCAGCGGAGAGAATAGCCGTAAGCTCGAATCCATTTAAAAGATGGTTGTAATAATTTGCTGTTCATTATAACAGTATGATATATCAATCCCTCCTCTACACTAGTATTAGAAATATAGTTGCCATAAGCACCAATCAATTTGCCATAGGCTTCAGATTCAACATCACCATAATAAGTCATAGCAATAGGCGTTTTACGCATATCAACGGTCGCACTTGGATAAAATGTACCATAACCTATCCAGTCATCATCTCCCTTTTCCTCAAACCTAAACCCATACTGACTTAACATTGTTCCTCCTTAGGTGTCGTCTCGGAAGAATGAATACTAGTATTCATTCTTCTCTCACCTCCTACGAGGTTAAACTTATATAGACTTAACTTTATCAAAATATAGTAATAAATAAATTTATGATTTTCCTATTGACAAATCCAATTACGTATGCTACAATGATATATAAGTCGATAACTTCGACTGTGAGTAATCAACCAAAACACATATTACTCACGTAACCAAGGTGACGCAAAGGCGTTATCATAACAGTACTTTTTATTACCCATCAAGACAAAAAAAAGGGGGGCGATATGGATGGGATTATTCGATTTTTTAGACTCTAGTAGACCTGCAGGTACTACGACCACGGGCCACGGAAATAGTTTTTCCCTAAGTTTTGAAGCAGCAGAATTAAGCAATTACCGCGATGACGATTTAAGAAAAGACGAGTACACTGGGCATAGTGGCTCGTCGCGTAAACTTGCAAAAGAAGCTATTGACGATGGACGCGATCCAAGCTATCTCAGATACTAACTAAATTTAATCGAGATAGTACAGGCAGGTCACAGTTATACGACCTGCCGTTTTCATACCATAAAACTTAGCTCATTACTAAAAACCACCCACTTTCGCGGGTGATTTTTACTTACTAGTCGTCAATTATTCTGTTATAACGTCTTTCTCTGCCTTCTTAGCAGCTTCTTTCTCAGCCTTCTTTACCTTATTGCCTAATTGAGCGCGAAGAGCCTCTGCACGCTTTGCGCGAGCATTGAAGCGATCAACACGACCCTCGGTATCAATAATTTTCTCCTCACCAGTAAAGAACGGGTGCGAAGCCGAAGAAATTTGTACCTTAATCAAAGGATACTCATTGCCATCAGTCCACTTAACCGTCTCCTCACTCTTGGCGGTAGAACGAGTTAAGAAAGAGAAGTTAGCTGCTTCATCAGAAAAAACAACGTAACGATAATCTTCTGGTTGTGATACTTTTTTACTCATAATTACCCATAATTATATCAAACTCTAGCTAAGATGTAAAGCCTAATCTTCCGTAACTTTATCTCTTTACTTTTTAGAGAGAGTACGCTATAATTAAGATAAATATAAGTTAATGAGACAGCTATGGGAGATTTCCTGTTAAAGCCCATAGCCTAAGAGAAAGGGAATCTATGACTGTAAACGTAGATATAAAGGAATTATTAGAATCCGGAGCGCACTTTGGCCACAAGACTAGCCGTTGGCATCCAAAAATGGCTCCATATATTCACAGCAAACGCCAAGGCGCGCATATCATTAATCTTGAAAAAACCGTAGAAGCTCTAGACAAAGCCCTACCAGAACTTACCAAAATTGCCGAAAGCGGCAAAAAAATCCTATTTGTTGGCACTAAAAAACAACTCAAGGATATCACCAAAGCTGCTGCTGAATCCGTAGATATGCCATATGTCACAGTACGCTGGATTGGCGGTATTCTCACTAATGTCACTACCGTCAACAAGCAAATCAAGAAATTAAAAGATTTAGAAAGAAAAATGGCTTCTGGAGAGCTAGAGGCTCGCTACTCTAAGCTAGAAGTACAAAGATTTCAAGAAGAAATCGATTTATTGAATGAACGCTATGGCGGTATTAAAGATATGACCGAGCAACCAGCTGCAATCGTTGTCGTAGATGCCTGTCAAGACAAAAATGCCATCAAAGAAGCCAAGAGTCTCAATATTCCAATCTTTGCAATTGCTGACACGAATATTGACCCCACTAATATCGACTATGTAATTCCAGCTAATGACGACGCAATTAAGGCCGTTCAGCTAATTCTCGATTATATAACCGCCGCCATCAAAGAAGGCAAAACTAAGGGTGAATAAGTTTGTATAGCCATAAAATATTTATAAAAATCATAGGAGGATAAAATGAGTGAAGAACTAAAAGAAAAAGCTGGCGAGGTTAAGCAAGTCTCTATCGAACTAATCAAAAAATTAAAAGAACTTTCCGGCGTAGGCTTGACTGACGCCAAAAAGGCGTTAGTAGAAGCAAAAGGCGATTTTGATAAAGCACTTGAGGCTATGCGCAAAAAAGGCATGACTAAAGCCGAAAAACGTGGCGACCGCGAAACTCGTGAAGGTATTATTGATAGTTATGTTCATGATGGCAGGATTGGTGCTATTGTTGAGCTAAACTGCGAAACTAGCTTCGTTGCTCATACTGAAGAATTTAAAGATTTAGCCCACAAAATGGCTATGCAAGTTGCATCTATGGCACCACTCTATGTTAGCCTAAATGACATTCCAGAAGATGTACTAGCTAAAAAGAAAAAGGAGTTTGAAGACAATTTCAAAGGCCCAGAGAATATGAAAGACCAAATCATTGAAGGCCAAGTTAAGAAAGCTTTTTCCGATAAGGTTCTCATGGAACAACCATATATTCTCGATGATAGCATGACTGTTGCACATTTCATTAAAGAAGCAATCGCAAAAACCGGTGAGAACATCACTATTAGCCAATTCAGAAGACTTGAGCTAGGCGTCACTGAATAATCTAATATCTTTAATAATAAACCAGCTTAAGAGGTAGTAATATGTTTGACAGCAGCGAATATAAAGAAAAAATGCAAAACGTTATCACACGTTTTCAAGAAGAACTAAAGAAAATTCGTACTGGACGGGCGCACCCCGATATGCTTGGTTCAGTAAAAGTTGAAGCATACGGTCAATTTATGCCAATTAACCAGGTTGCCAATATTACTGCCTCTGGCGGTACAATGCTGCTAGTCACCCCCTTTGATCCAAGCACGATTGCAAATATTTCTAGTGCAATCAGAAATGACCAAAGCCTAGGGCTAAATCCAAGCGATGACGGTCATATTATTAGAGTACCAGTTCCACCGCTAACCGAGGAACGTCGCAAAGAAATCGTTAAAATGGCTTCAGCTAAAGTCGAGGATGCCAAAATTGCCATCAGAAACGTTCGTGAAGATGCACGCAAGGAATTAAAAGATGCTAAATTGCCAGAGGACACTACCAAACGCGCAGAAAAAGAAATTGACGACCTAACCAAGGACTTCGTTAGCAGGGTAGATGAACAATTCAAGCAAAAATCTACAGAAATCATGGCAATCTAAAACCGAACTATTATGGGAACAGAATTAAAACATATTGGTTTTATTGTCGATGGCAACCGTCGCTGGGCTAAAAAACATAATCTACCTACAGTTGAAGGACATAGAAGAGGTAGTAAAAAAGTAGAATTAGTTGTTGAAGAAATGGCTAAACGTCACATTGATTTTATTACGTTCTTTATCTTCAGCACCGAAAATTGGAATCGTTCGCCCGAAGAAGTCGAATATTTAATGAAGCTTATTATTGAAACCATTGACAACCTTGTAGCCAAGCTACAAAAAAATAATATGCGTTGCTTAATACTGGGGAGCAAAGAGAACGTTGATTATAAAATTTGGAACAAGTTACAAAACGCCGAAAGAAAAACATCTCAGAACACTGGATCTACAGTCTGCATCTGCTTCAATTATGGCGGCAAACAAGAAATCACTGACGCAGCCAACAAGGCGCTACAGGATGGCAAGAAAAAACTGACAATCCAAGATTTTGCTCAGTACCTTTACCATCCAGAAGTCCCCAATTTAGACTTAATCGTTCGAACGAGCGGAGAAGAAAGAATCTCTGGTTTTATGCTGTGGCGTGCAGCTTATGCAGAGATACTTTTTCTTGACAAAAACTTTCCCGATATCGAACGTTCAGACTGCGACGAGATTATTCAAACATTCGCCAAACGCCAAAGACGATTCGGTAAATAATCTTCACTAAAACATTATGTTTTTAAACTCTTTTTATAAAATAGTGATATAATCATTTATATGAATACAATCTTTGGAATTATATTAGGGCTTATCGTCTTAACTGCACTTGTTGTAGCTCACGAGTTTGGTCATTTTATAATGGCGAGAAAGAATGGCGTCAAAGTAAACGAATTCGGCATCGGCTTTCCTCCACGCGCCATTGCATGGGTAAAACTTAAAAAACCAGCAAATGGCAAAAAATGGAAACGTCTTCCCAAGGAAGAATGGAATAAGCCACAAGAAGGACTAATTTTTAGCATTAACTGGCTACCAATTGGTGGTTTTTGTAGTATGGACGGAGAGAACGCTACCGACAAGCGCACGGGGACATTCGGCGCCGCCAGCTTCTGGGCCAAAACCAAAATTCTATTTGGCGGCGTCTTGATGAACTGGTTAGTAGCTTTTGTAATCCTAACAGTATTGGCTTTTATAGGTATGCCACAATTTATTGAACATCAGTTTTATCTCGGTCAAGATGCTAAAGCTTCCGGAAATACCGTAGTAATTGCAGAAGTTTTAGAAGGGTCTCCTGCAGAAAAAGCCGGGTTGGAATCTGGTGATAAAATTTTAGGTGTAGGCGAAAATATTAGCTCCACAGAAGACCCACTACTGCCAGAGGAAGTAATTCAATATGGCAAAGATAATCAAGGTAAAACCGGAATCTATAAAATCGAAAAGAAAAATGGAAATACCGAAGATTTAGAAATTGAATTATTTGAAACCGACAAAAATTATATCCTAGGAGCTTCAATGGCCTATTCTCAAATTTTCATCCGCTCAACTTGGTCTGCACCAATTGTCGGCTTAGGCACTACTATCCAGCTGACCGGCGAAACATTTAGAGGACTTGGCGAACTGGTATGGAATCTTGGCTCTGGCATTGTCAAGCAATTCAGTTTTAATAGCGAAGCTAGGGAATCTGGTCGTGAAAACATCGGCGCAGTAGGAGACTCCGTATCAGGTCCAGTTGGTATTATTGGGTTGATCTTCCCTATGTTTGCCAGCGCTGGCTTCAAAAATCTAGCTTTCTTAGTAGCATTGATTTCAGTCTCACTAGCCTGCATGAATATTCTGCCAATTCCTGCGCTAGATGGTGGCAGATGGCTTTTAATTGCCCTTTATAAGCTCCGCAAAAAAGAGCTTACCAAAGAAAAAGAAGAGAAGATTGTTTCTACGGCCTTTCTGGTTTTATTTGCACTAATTATTATCGTTACAATTTTGGACGTAATTAAATTAAGTAATCCATTAAATTAAATCAAAACGGAAGTAAGGTATGTCATCAAAAAAGAATCAAACGCTGCACAAAACTTTTTCCAAATTTAATAAGCTTAAAAGTCAGAAAAAAACATCAATAAAAGGTGGTGCGCAAGACAAAAAGAAAAGTCAACCCACCATCTATTCAAGCCTACCAGACATAGAACCTATGAATATTACAAAAAAAGATGGCGTTAAAATTCACGGCAACTTTATTTCTCGACCACGGTGGGCATCAACTAGCGATAGCGAGAAGAGACCACTTGGCACTCGCACCATCCGAGACAATAAACCGCAAATACAAAACGAAAAACGTCCACTCGGCACAGGTTCAAGGCGAGAAGAAACAAAGGTAGAGCATGAAGGTAATGACAGTGGCACTCCAGAAAAAGACATTGATTTAGAAATTGAAAAAATTAATTATTCTCCAAGAAATAAAGACATAGATCAAAGCGGCCAAACAGACAAAGATAAAACAACAGAGACTCAAGACAATAAGGAAGATACAAAGAAAAAAACTACTAACAATAAGCATGTTACTAAACCCATCATTCTAGAAGAAACTATTATTGACAATGAACACCTTATTGAACCAAAAGACAAACCATTAATCTCTGAAGGAGAAAATATAGCTTCCCTTGATGCAGGTAAAACCAATATTCTCACAACTGGTCATAAACCAGACAAACTTATAGCCCCCAGCACCAAGCAACTACCAGAAGCAGAACCACAACACAAACTTACCGAAAAATCCGAAGACGCAGAAAATGTTAACGAAGAAGACAAAAGCACAGAAAATGCAGAGCCTCGAAACTTGGTAGCTGTCGAAATTGAAGAACAAAATCCTCATAATCAAGAAAAAAAAGAAACCCAGAAAACCAAACAAAAAGAAAACAAATCACATAACCACAAATACCTTCCCATGAGCAGAAAAGGTACTGTCATTTTTGTTCTTTTTGTTTTGTTATGGTCGGCGATTTCCATGGTTGCAAGTCAGTTCATCTTGTCAATTTTTATGCAAATGATTCTACAAGATAAATTTACCACAACCCCACTATGGACCGCAGTTTATGATGCACTCGTCTTCATTTTAACACTATTCTTAGTCATTCTAGTGCCACCAAAATTGGTAGTTAGCTATCGCAAAACTCAAGCTGAACGCAGACAAAAAGTAGATAAAAATCAAGACAAAAAACAAAAAGAAAAGAATATAAATACAGCGGATGTAGTAGATGCTAATTATCAGTTGGCTAATTTGTTATTCAAGCCAGACACCAAACAGGTGGATTTACACAATTCAGTCACTAAAGTTGAAAGACAAAACGAAGAAGTTGTTACAGACAGCATCAAAAAGGATTTATCTACTAATCGTCAAGAACTAGGATTACAAGGTTTACCAGATTTTGTTGATTTAGGATTAGCCCCAATCGGATATGCTATCTATCTAGCACTCGCCTCTATCTTCTCATCTATTATGAGCATGCTTTTTACATGGTTCAATACCAATGAACCTCAAGATGTTGGCTTTAGTAGATATATTAGCGGAGCCGATCGTATTGTTGCAATTATCGCAATCGTCTTCCTAGCACCCATTGCCGAAGAAATTATCTTTCGCGGCTGGGTCTACGGTAAACTGCGTAGCAGGATACGATTACCACTAGCTATATTATTGACATCTCTACTTTTCGCCCTATTACACGGTCAATGGAATGTGGGTGTCAGCGTCTTTGCACTTAGTTTAGTTTTATGCGGGCTACGAGAAGTGACAGGAACGATCTGGAGTGGAATCATCTTACATATGCTCTCAAACGGCATCGCCTTCTATTTACTCTACGTTGCTATGGTTTAGCTCTTCACTTTCTTAAAAAGATATGATAAAATTAAACCATGCGTTTAAGTAATACTTTTGTAAAAACCCTGCGAACCGCACCAAAAGACGAGACGGCTCGTGGCGCTCAGTTTTTAGTTCGTGCTGGTTATGTTAATAAAGAGCTGGCCGGCGTCTACGATTATCTTCCGCTTGGCCTCAAAGTGCTAGAAAATATCAAAACTATCATCCGTGAAGAACTTAATAAAATTGGCTGTCAAGAAGTACAGATGTCGACCTTACAAAATCCTGAGCCGTGGCAAAAGACTGACCGCTGGGATATTGAGAAGATGGATGTTTGGTTTAGGACAACACTGGCTGCTGGCGGTGAATTGGGGCTTGCTCCAACCCACGAAGAACCTTTTACGGAAATGATGAAAAAGTATATTTCTAGTTATAAAGATTTACCAATATATGCATATCAAATTCAGACTAAGTTCCGCAATGAGCTTAGAGCAAAATCCGGCATCCTTCGCACCAGAGAATTTATTATGAATGATTTGTATAGCTTTTCCGCTGACCTAGAAAGTCATAATGAATTTTACAAAAAGGTCGAAAACGCCTACGTACAGATTTATCAACGCGTAGGTCTAGGCGACTCCACCTACGAAACTTTTGCTAGTGGCGGCGTTTTCGCAAAGTACAGTCACGAATTTCAAACCATCTTGGATATTGGCGAAGATACGATTTATTATAATCAAGATAAAAGCATAGTTCTAAACGAAGAAGTCCTAGTCGACGAAGTGCTTGGCGACTTCAAAGTTAAACGCGAAGACTTACAAAGCGCACAGGCTACAGAAGTTGGCAACATCTTCACACTCAAAGACAAATACAGCAAACCGCTTGAACTTACCTTTACTGACAAAAATGGCAATCGCAAAAATGTCATTATGGGATGTTATGGTATCGGTATTTCACGCCTCATGGGCGTAATCGCCCAAAAGTACGCCGACGATAAAGGCTTATGCTGGCCAGAGACAGTCGCACCATTTAAGTACTATCTCGTAGCCATCGGCGAAAAGGGGAATCAAAAAGCTGAAGAATGGTATCAAACAAAAACTTCAGAAATACTATTTGATGACCGTAACGTTAGGCCAGGCGAAAAGTTCGCTGACGCCGAACTTCTGGGAATTCCTTATCGAGTGGTAATATCCGATCGCAATCTAGAAGCCAATATCATAGAAGTTACAAATAGACAAACTAACGAAACTGTTCAAGTTTCAACTGAAGAATTCTTTAAAAATTATTAAAATTTTCCAAAAAAATCGATAAAACATATTGACTTCTATAAAAATAATTGATAAACTCATAACGTTATGAAGAAAAATGTTAACCTCACAGCTGCTGGGAAAGCAGAACTAGAAAAAGAATTAGAAGAGTTAATTGCACAGCGTCCGGCAATTGCAGAAAGATTAAATACTGCTAGGGCTTTCGGCGACTTATCCGAAAACCAAGAATACACCGACGCTCGCAACGAACAAAAAAATGTCGAGAATCGCATTCTCGAACTCGAAGATATTTTAAAGAATGCAGTCGTCATAGAAACTAAGAATTCAGATAAGGTTATTGTCGGGTCTACAGTAGTAGTAGACATGGGAGGTAAAGAATTTACTTATACTATGGTAGGGCCAGTCGAGGCTAACCCGCTAGAAGGAAAAATCTCCAATGAATCACCAATCGGCAAAGGACTTTTAGGTCGCAAAACCAACGATACATTTGAGTTCAATGGCAAAACTATCAAAATCAAAGAGATTAGCTAGCAAATAGAAAATGTTCTCCAATATTATATCGTAAAAAGGGAGAACATTTTTTATTATCAAAAAAATAAGGTGAAAATAAGCTGGAGCTTGACCTCAAAATGCTTATATTTACACCTTATTACAGCAATACACTGTACTACCATTATAGCACGTTTTGTTACTAATCGGCGTTTTGTCACTGATAGACAAGCGGAGAGAATAAGCCGCCCAGCGATTCCAAACTAATACTGGCCAAAGCATATCTGAGTAATCGGCATAAGCAAAGCCAAGGTCAGCTGCCTTCGCAGCTACATTACCCCACAATAGAGTTCTACTACCAGTATCCTGCAAAACTCCACTACTGTTGTTTATATAGCCAAGCTCAGCGAAATATAAATCAGACATTCTCACATCTTGCAATAAACTTGGGTTTGTTGCCCCATAGCCAAAATCTTCATTACCCTTTTCCTCAAACCTAAACCCATATAGACTTACATATTATCATCTAGTTATAA
>CAZVTE010000030.1:0-8377 GCA_964629705.1 uncultured Candidatus Saccharibacteria bacterium
ATTGCCCAGAGGGTTTGAGTTGAGTGATTTTGGGGAGCTTCGGGTATTATTTTGAACCATCTGGCAATACGGGTTCAGGCTGAGGTGAGACAGCAGGATCATAATAATCCTTAAGCCCCTCGATCCTATCGATCTCCGGCCCAGGCTTTTGCGTTGGACTGCACGGCTTTTCCGTTTCGCCCGGATTGACCCCCCGAATGTCGTTATTAGCACTATCATCTTTATATCCTGGTGTCGGGTCTAGCTCAGAAGGATTCCACTCTACGTCTGAGTCTGTAAGCACATCCCCCTGATCTAGGTCGGTAAGAGTTTCCCAGTCTATAGTTCCCCAGTCGTCTTCCGTCTCGGCTTGTCGCAAGTTTTCCACCCTCACCTGGTCGCCCAAGGCCGTAGCAAGGAGCACCATCAACGCCATAATTACAGCAGTAGCTGAACCATAGCGGTTTATGCGCCATCTATCCTTGCCGTAACCGCGTCTCGCTTTTAGAGATTCTTTATAAGCCTCCACAAGCGATACTAGTAAGGTTGTCCCCAATGCAAGAACAACTAAAGCTACAGCAAGAATTCCTTCCAGAGTAAGCATCATCATTGCACTTCTTCGTGCAGTATCCGGCTGGTGAGCAGCTGAATAGAAGAGATATATCAGCAAGCCGACAAACGCAAAAGCACCTAAGTACACAGCTATTAACTGCAACTGACTCTTGCCCTCTTTTTTTACATTCACCGTGAGTCGTTCCTTAAAAACTTCCTTAAAGCTTTTCATTTTTCTCCTCCTCGTTTTTAGGCCGTCGCCTATAGAATGGCTAGACCTAAGAATTCTTAGGTCTATTTAAGGTATCTTAAACCTCTAAAATACCCAAAACAGACCGAAGAATCCTCCTCGGAGAAGAAATCACTCTAATTTACCTAAGCTACCTATAATCTAGCTTATACCTTCATTGTAGCACACATACCTAAATTTGTCAATAGTAATTTCATAAAAGTAAGATTTTACTGCTCTACCAGAGTAAAGCGTTTGCCAGCAATCTCAATAATTGAGTCTGGCTCTGCGCCCTGCGAAGTTAATTCAGCGCGAATTCCCATTTTTTTCATAATATCACGTAAACGGTTTACCGAAGCATAATTCTCCAGATCTGTTCGGCGAGCAAATTTCTCAATTTTTTGACCGCTAACCACAAATATGCCATCCTGCTTCTCAACTTTCCAAGCCTTATCAAGCTGTTCTTGCGACAGAGTGATAACCGGTAAATCTTCTTGTAATTCCTGTAATTCCTGTAATTCCTGTAATTCCTGTAATTCCTGTAATTCCTGTAATTCCTGTTCTTCCTTATTCTCTGCGCTTTCCGCTTCTCTGGTTGCTTGTTTCCATTTTAGTAATTCTCTGAGTAAATCCTTGATTCCGATGCCAGCCTGCGAAGAAATCGTGTAAATTTGCACCTCCGGATTAATCTTTTTGATATTTTCCTTCTGCATCTCAATAATTTCATTATCTACACCCTCGCATTTAGTTAAGGCTACTACCTCTGGGCGATTCTTCAAATCTTCGTATTGCTCTAGCTCACGACGGATAGTCTGATAGGCTGCGCCAGCATCATTATTATAAACATCAATAAGGTGAAGTAGAACCGCCGTCCTATCCACATGTCGCAGAAAATCGTGCCCCAGACCCTTGCCTTCAGCTGCACCCTCGATTAATCCCGGAATATCAGCAATCAGAATATCTTGTTGATCTACCGTTGCCACTCCAAGCTGAGGCGTCAAAGTAGTAAAAGGGTAATCTGCAATCTCTGGGCGAGCGTTACTAACTACGCTTAAAAATGTAGATTTACCAGCATTGGGAAGCCCCACAAGCCCAATATCACCGATTAGCCTCAATTCAAGCTCCGCTTCGAAGGCTTCTCCTGGCTCACCCACCTCTGCAATGCGCGGAGTTTGCCTCACTGAAGATTTAAAATGAGCGTTGCCGAAGCCACCATCTCCACCTCTGGCAATTGTTGCTTCTTGTCGATCTACCTTTAAGTCTGCGATAATCTCACCATCTTTTCTCACAATTGTGCCAATCGGCACTTCAACGATTAAATCCTTGCCGCTGCGACCAGCACTACGCTGACCAGAGCCATTTTTACCATTTTCTGCCTTTAGCTCGGGATTAAAGCGAAAATCGAGCAACGTATTCGTATCTTTATCAGCCTTAAAAATAATTGAGCCACCCTTACCGCCATCACCGCCATCTGGACCGCCCTTAGGAATATAGATTTCATGCCGGAAAGAGACCGCGCCATCGCCGCCTTTCCCGGCTTGTAACTTAACTTTTGCTGTATCTACGAACATCTTAATTCTATTTTAGCACAAATCTCAAGGTTCACCAAATATCTAGTAGAATTTAATGAATGTAAGTGAAATTACGCACAGCATTGGCTGGAATTGTTGCCTCGGTAATGCTATAGGCTCGGTAACCATAATTCATCTCACGAACTAGAATTGATCCATCTGGATTGACGGCTAGAACTACGCCTACGTGACCATACCAACCGTTATTGGTCTGGAAGACTGCGCCAACCTCCGGACTACGGTCTACCCTTGAGCCAAGAGCTGCCGCATTGCGTGCCCAATCCCTAGCATTTCCCAAAAGTCCACTCGGCAAAGGTCCTTGCGAAAGCGGGCTGGTTGCACGCCACCACCACGCATACCATGTACACTGGCCCGGACTCATACGGTTACCGTAGCCACTCGTTACATTCTCATAAACCTGGTGCATGCCAATGCGATCTGAGGTTGCGCCGTAATAAGTGTAGCCATAGCTATAAGTGGTAACTGGGGCAACATACTCTGGGCGTTCAACCACCGGCAAGACACCTCCCGGAAGCACAATTTGCATACCTTCACTGACTTCTGAACCTTCGAGATCGTTTACCGCAACAATCTTATCTTTAGCTGAACCGTACTTGGTTGCCAAGCTCTCCACAGTATCGCCAGATTTAACTGTATAAACAATCCCTGGGATAGTAGAAAGATTCAATACCTTGCCAACCTCAACATCCGTATTCTTGAGGTTGTTTGACCATCGAATCTGATCTACCGTTAAGCCAAACTTAAGAGCAATCGATTCCATACTTTCGCCCTCGCGGACCACGTAACTTTGAACACCACGCGAGATATTAGTGTCAATTAGATTAGGCTTCTCAATTTTGTCGGTACTAGTCTGAGCAACTTCTTTCATCACTTGGACGGTCATATAGTTGCCAGACACAGTATCAACACTAGCTAAATCTAGGCTGCTAGAAAGACTAGCCACAATGTAGAGCTCTGAGATTTGGTCTGCAGATACACTATAATTATTATCTGCAATCGTATTCACATTTAAACTGGTGGATTCCGCACTGGCTTTGTTTCGCGAGCCTAGGTCGGCTAGCGAGAAAATCGCCATAAATACCGCTACATACGGAACCAGCTGTCCGACAAAGCGTAGAAATCCATGTTTTTTAGTCTTTTTCGTCATAATAAATCACACAGTGTACCCAAAAAGTTAGTTTTCCCAACCTCCTTTGATTATAATCTAACTTCTAATCATAGAGATACACTACAGAGTTCGGCGCAATGGTCTTTAATATTCTGTTGATGCTCCTCGTCTGTAATACTATAATACATCAAACCATCGTCTCCTGTCAAGAAGAAAATGAAATCTTTAGCGCTCTCATCAGGGGTAGCAGTGGCGACCAGAGCCTCTTCTCCAGGGTTATCGACTGGACCAAAAGGTAGACCTTTATTTTTTCGAGTATTATACGGAGAGTCAATTTCAAGAGCGGCCACATTGTCGGTATAAACCTCTCGGTTCGGGTCTACTAAATCTACTGCGTATTGCACCGTAATATCGCTTCCTAAGCTAATGTCCTGCTCCAACCGATTATAAAAGACCTGCGCGACTTTAGCCCAGTCAGCAGCGTTATTAGCTTCCCTTTGGACAATTGATGCTAAAGTAATACCTTGATACAAATTTAAGCCTCGAGCCTCAAACTTCTGTTTGAGCTCATTTTTCTCAACTACCTCGGCCATGCGCTCAAGAGCTGTTTTAATAATTTTTTCTACACTGTCACTATTATAAAACTCGTAGGTATCTCCAAAAATATACCCCTCCAAGCTAGTTTCTTCTGGTTTACCGTCAAAAATCCAACTAAATTTTTCGTCTTGATAATTTGCGTTAAAAGCGGCTTCGATTTGCTCCCAATCATAGCCAATATCAGCTAATTTCTGCTTTATCTCGCTGATTTTTTCGCCTGGGAAAATTGTAAAGCTAAAAACATGGTCATCGCTACCATGAATCATCACCCCAATAATCTGGTCGATCGTCATAGCCTTGTTTAGCTCAAAGGTTCCAGTTTTAATTGTTTCAGTGTTCTGGGTTAAATAGCATAACCGGTAGTATAGCTGAAATACTAGCGAATCTCGGATTAAGCCAGCATTTCTTAATCCGGTAGCAATATCAGCAACGCTCTCACCCTCATTAACGGTAAAATCAATATTCTTACAGGCTTCGGAATCATGATAACTTTCGTCACTGCAGTCGATATCAGCAAAAACTGGTTTCAAATTGTGCTGAAAATAGACAAAACCTGCGCCAGCAGCCATACCAAGAATAATCAAAAGCACTAATAGTACCGTCAAGAAACGGTGCGGCTTGCGCGCTTTGACTGATTTGTGTTTCGCTGGACTAGCTTTTGAACTAGTTTTTTTGCCTATATGCTGTTCCAAAAAGTCTTGCAGAATAATCGCTGCAGCCTCGGAATCAATATCGCCCTTTTTGACTCCCTTCTTGCGCCCTTTAAGCCGCTTCTCGGCCTCAACTGAAGTTAGGCTTTCGTCCTGAAAACAGATTTTAGCTTCAGGAATGTTAGCCTTCAGTTCCTTGGCAAATTGACGCACATACTTACTCTGCTCGGTTTCAGCTCCTTCAGAATTTCGCGGTAAACCGAGGACGAAACAGTTAATATCCCAGGCCCGCGCAAGTGAAGCAATCTTCTCAAATTCATTACCATCAACTTCTACGGCGCTATACGGAACTGCAATTCTAACTGCTGAATCAGCCTTAGCTACTCCAATACGTTTAGTTCCCACATCTAATGCTATTAATTTCATGACTCGCTGCCCTCCTCAGTTTTTAGTTCAATCGTGATTTTATCTGCATCATCTGGCACTGAATTTACCCAGAAATAGGATGGTGTGATTTCTACTGAGCTTACGCCGGTAATTGAGCGCAGCAACCTCTGCACTTCACCAATCTTGCGCCCCTTGGCTTTTTCCATAATACCTTCCTCAGTAACAATTGGACCAGTTTCAACCACGGTCTTGAGTCTGGCGGTGCTATTGATATCAGTAAAACGCTCGAAATATGGGTCACCATAAGTATAAATCTTTTGATCATCCGCTAGAGTAGTTTTAGCCTTAATATATTCTTCAACTTTAACTCTATCAACCGTAAAGACAGAGTAGGTGGTAACCATCTCAATTTTTGGAACTACACCCTCGCCAACCGTTTCACCAACTGCTGGCGTAGAAACTGGATTGCCCTGCTCCTTAGCAAAACTTGCATCGATTACGATTAAATCCTCACCGAATTGCTTGTATAATAACTCCTTGCCGGCTTCATCGCCAGAGCTTGCTTCTTCTAGGGCGACGCGCGCTAGATTGATGTCGTTCTGGCTTACTATCGTCACGTTATCAGTTGTACCACCAGTAATCGCACTCGAATTAGAAACCGAAGCTTTATCATAATCACTCCAGGTATTACTACTTTCAAGATTGTATTCTTCTCCCGGTTCGACTGCTTGAACATTTACAGATAGAGTCCAGACACAGGTTTTTCTAAGGCCGCTAGCACCACTAATCGAACCATTATCGCAGGTTAATGAAGTTGTCTCACCATCCCAAGTATTAGAAGCCGAGGTAGTGGCAACATATTGCTTACTACCATTAGTAAAGGTAGTTCCCGTTGGAATGGAGGCAGAATAACCGCCTTCGCCAAAATAAGTAAACGGCGTAAAGCTGAATTTTACTTCTACCTTACCACTGGCTTTAGCGCCACGATTTTCCTTGCCGGTGGCAGTAAATTCTTGACTTTGTTTTTCTTCGTAAGTCTGTTTTTGAACTAGCAGTTTTCCTTCTTCTAGATTTTCAGCTGCTGGATCTTCCGTAAAACTGACAGTTTCGGCAAAGTTGGACGCAGTTGAACGAATTGCTACAACAATAGATACTGCTGGCGCAAAAACAAGAGCCCACACCAAGACTACAATTACAACCACCCCCGCAAGAGCACCAAAGATAATTTGCTTACGGCGTTTGTTTTTTTTGGAAGTATTTTTATCAGTTGACTTTTTCGATTTTGGTTTTTCCTCGTCAAGTTTTTCAGCGGAATCAATTTTTTCATTAGCAGCCTTAGTAGCTTCGCCGTCCGCCTCGGCATCCTTTCTGTCAAGCCCCTTGAGGACATCTCCTACCGTAGCCGTACCTAACCCATCGTCGTTAATCACTTGGTCTTCGGCTAGGTGCTTAGAAAACTCTGCAAAGTCAGCCTCAGTCGGCACTGCTGGACGAGACTGCAAAGTTTTAGCAACCATGAGCTTAGAGCCCATTGCTAGCTTCATAATGCCGGGGTCTTGTGTTACGATAACCGCCACCTTCTTGGTTTCTTTTGAAGCCTTAGCAATCAACTTAATATTGACCGCACTACGTAAAATTGCGGCTTTTTTAGGTGGCACTAAAACCACCAATTTTTGTTCAGCCTGCTGGAGCTTAGTTAAGATATCAGTGATGTCATCTTCCGGCTCCAAATAAATAACTTCCTTATTCATACTGTTATTAATATAGCACACTTTTTGATGCTTGTGTTAATAAAAGTCTAGAAAAATAAAAATAACTTTTCGTTCTAGAATTTTATATCACGATATGCTACAATATGTTAGAGATATGTTTTTTAGGAGGTTAATTAGGCTATAAGTCTATAACGTTGTGAGTATGGGTTGGTTTAGTTTTAAGAAGGATAAAGTAGCAACGCCAAGTGGTATCAGCCACGATCAGTCTTCAAGAATGGCCGAAATGACTTTAAATGCGATTGCAGACGGAGTAATTTTGGTTGATGGCAATAATATTATAAAGTTTGCAAATCCGGCAGCTTCTACTATGACTGGTTACGGTGCGCCAGAGAATGTGATAGGATTAGAATATAGTTCAGTTTTGCGTTTAGAAAACACCGAGGGGTCTCCCATTCCCGATGAGCAGAACCGCCTTACTCTCGCCATGCGGGCAAATCAACCTCTGTCTACTAGAGAGTATATGTTAGTGACAGCTCAGAGCGAGAAGCGTATGCCGATTGCTTTGACTTTTGTACCTACGGGTGGTCCTAGAGCTAACAAAATTATCACTTTTCGCAATATTACTAAAGAACTGGAAGAAGAGGGAGCGCAAACTGAGTTTATTTCAACGGCTAGCCATGAGATGCGTACGCCAGTCGCTTCGATTGAAGGTTATCTCGGTTTAGCATTAAACCCAGCTACAGCGACAATTGACGACCGCGCTCGCCAATACTTAGATGCTGCACATAAGGCTAGTCAACATCTAGGGAGACTTTTTAAAGATTTACTTGATGTTACCAAGCTGGACGATGGTCGAGACCGTTTACATTTCGTGCCAGTAGAGATTACCTCTGTCGTTAAAGAAATGGCAGCTGCGCATGAAGAGCAAATGCACGAGAAACACTTAAAATACAGCTTTGGCACGGCCAGCACAGCTGGAGACACACATAAAGTTGATCAGCTAGTCTATGCATCGGTGGATTTGGATTTCTTGCGAGAGATCTTGGATAATCTAATTGAGAATGCTATCAAATACACGCCTGATGGTGGGGAGATTTGGGTCAACGCACGTGGCGATGGAGATAAAGTTTTAATCAATGTTACAGATACTGGTATCGGGATTGCTGCCGATGATATGGCGCATATTTTCCAAAAGTTTTACCGAGTGGATAATTCTCAGACAAGACAAATTGGTGGAACTGGACTAGGATTGTATCTAGTTAAGCAACGTGTCGAAGCTCTTGGCGGGCGCGTATGGGTCGAGAGCGCTTTTGGCGATGGCTCGACTTTCTTCGTCTCTTTACCACGTTTGACGGAGGCTGAGTTCAAGAAACGCCAGCTGGCCTATATGAACGAGCAGGCAGTGAAGAATTTTGCTCAGAGCGCACAGCGGAACAGCTTTAGCAGTACCGCCTACGGGGTGAATACGCCGGTCAATGCGACACAGGTAACACCCGTGCAACCAGTTCAGCAAACACAACCAGTTCAGCAAACACAACCAGTTCAGCAAACACAACCAGTTCAGCAAACAC
>CAZVTE010000030.1:8477-9589 GCA_964629705.1 uncultured Candidatus Saccharibacteria bacterium
AACCAGTAGTTCCAGTAGTGACACCAGCGCCTACAGTAGCACCAGCGTCAGCTTTTACTGGTTCGCCACCAGTAGTACCAGTAGCGACTGCCAATGCTACTCCACCAGCTTCGCCAACGCCACCCAATAACATAAAATAAGGAGATTACAATGACAAAAATTATGCTTGTAGAAGATGATAACAGCTTGAGGGAAATTTATAGCATTCGTTTAACTGCCGAGGGCTATACAATCGTTTCTGCTGGCGATGGCGAGGAGGCCCTAGCAGTCGCAGTGCGCGAGCGTCCGGATTTGATTATTTCCGATGTTATGATGCCCAAGATATCTGGCTTTGATATGCTTGATATCTTACGTTCTACGCCCGAAACTCAAGACATTAAGATTATCATGATGACTGCGTTATCTTCTGAGGATCAGCGGGTACGAGGTGAGAATTTAGGAGCAGACCGCTATCTTGTGAAATCTCAAGTTGGTATCGAGGACGTAGTAAATGTCGTGCACGATGTTTTGGGTGACCGCAATCAAGATGGAACAATCAACCCTTCACTCTCAGCCCCACAAAATACTCCTACTCCAGTTGCGCCGCAAGCAACTGGCTATAATAATGAGACCGTGATTAGTATCCCAGATCCAAATACTTGGAATGGTCAGATGTAAGATAGCTCGCTTATGCAAGAAGATAGTATTAGATTAAATAAGTTCCTGGCTGAACGCCTAGGTGTTTCGCGTCGTGAAGCCGATGATTTGATTGCTGATGGGAAAATTTTAGTAAACGGCAAAGAGGTGAGCTTAGGATGTAGGGCAAAACCCAGTGATGAAGTTACGATTTTAAGAAATAAGCATTTTCCTATTGACAAAAACAATAATGTATGCTATAATGGTAGTATGGGGGTGGTTTCGCATGGTTTAAAATATACCTATTTGGCTTTAAATAAGCCTGTGGGCTACGTTTGTTCGCGCAAAAAGCAGGGGGATGCAGAAACTATCTATTCTTTACTTCCTCAAGAATATCAAAATTTGAAGACTGTGGGTAGGCTAGATAAAGATTCGTCTGGTCTAATTTTATTTACCAACGATGGTGATTTTGCTTTTAGAATGACGCATCCGAGTTT
>CAZVTE010000031.1:0-9541 GCA_964629705.1 uncultured Candidatus Saccharibacteria bacterium
GTTTATAACCTATTCTCCAGAATCAATTGCCTAGGATGGTTGATTCGGGAAGATTAAAATCACCCTTAGAGTAGTCACTTATTATTGAAGAAGGTAGATAATTTTAGAAAAAATACCAACAATAAAAAACGACACCATAGGGTGAGTATACAATTTATCTCGTAAAAGCATCGCTCCATCGAAGAATAAACGAAACCTATGATGTCGTATCTTTCCTTCGATTAAGCAAAAACAAAGATGCTTAACGTTTCAGATTAAATTGTATACTCATAATCAGTATAACACACTCAACATTTTCAGTCAAAATTACCACTAAACTTATATAGTCTTGCTTGAACAAAGTATATTCTAACCTTCAAACTGTGAAGTGGGTGAAGCCAGCGGAGAGATTGCCCCACGTACTGCACTCCAAACCGCGTTGGCATCATCAAATTACCCTCAGCACCAAATTGCAACACGAGATTCCCCACATTTGCATCCCTGTACGCCACCGTCTTACTATAATATCCAAAGATGTTATTTGAACCCAAAACTCCCACTTCAGGATTTACCGCTCCACTCTGCACAAAATAACTAGGCGCAAACAGCACCGACAAATCACCTTGATTAAGCAATCCTGCATAACCGTTCCAATTCACATTTTCTTCAGAAACTCCGTTTCTTCCCGCAGTCGTAGCGCCTTTAGAAAATGCAAGCATTTTCTTAGGCTACAAGGCCACTCCTGCGGTTCAAACCTCAGCAACTTACGTTGCTTCTCCTCGGGCGTCGTCTCGGAAATAAAAATGTAAAACATTTTTATTCCTCTCATCTCCTACGAGGTTAAACCCGTACCGACTTAGCTTTAATATTCTTAAGAATAAATGCAGAAAGTTTAGCGTTTTCGTTCTCCAAATCCTTTCTTCAAAATATAAATTGATATAACTAGAATTAGTACTACTGCTGCCGCGCCGCTAATACCATTCATTTTCGCCGTCATCAGCATATCTCCGCCAAAAGTCGTAAGCATTATTGTCTGCAACATCAGAAGCGATACGCTTGCCGTGATTAAGTTAATACATTTAATCACTTTTAAGGTTGGACTTTTACTTTTTCGGTATTTCACCATTCCGACAGTAGCACTGATAATTAGATAAAAAGAATACATAGCAACTAAATAAATCATTAAATTACCACTATATGATTTACCAGTCGGTCGCAACACCATTTGCGTAATCATTCCCATAAGTAATAATCCTAGCCCCAACAATAAAACTCCGCTACGCCTATAAATCTTCTTTTCTCCCTCTTTATCAAAATACCGAAAGTTCCAAAGCAGCGTAGTTTTTAACATTACTAAGAATAAATAATAAACCGCGAGCGAAATTTCCCAAACTGCTCCACGCATTACGCCATCACCCAGCCGGAAAATGTTAAAAGCAAAGTTAGTCATAGTGGAAATACTTAAATCAACTTGATGTTTCAGTTTCAAATCGGTAAAATACTGCCGAATCGGGCGAAAGTGAAAGAGTAATGCTTTTATCTTACGATAGATGCGACTACATTTGGTTTTACGCAAAGCATAGCGCATAGTCCGCGGCAAATTAGCACACAAAACAATTAAAACAAAAGTTGAGTATAGATAGGTGAAATATTTAATAAGATCAGGGGCTTGATATTCGCCCAAAGCATAAACTAGCAATCCAGTAGCGCTCGCCACAAGGACGAGCAACCAAACTGGACGAATTGTGATGAGTTTATTTTTCACCACCTACCTACTTTTACCACCTTTAAGATAAGAGTAAATTGGGAAGATGAGAATATCTACAAGCAACCCCACGATACCACAGCCCATACCGATAATCATATCCGTTTGACTAGGGTTCTCTACGGCCATAATTCTGGACATCCCAAACCCCATCAAGAGCGTAGCGGCAATTCCGATAACCCAAGCAGCGATGGCGCCAATATTGAGTGGTTCGGTGCGTGGTTTCCATTCACGCGTGGCCAAGTGATAGACGAGCAAAATTGCCAACAAGACACCGCCACCGATCGCCAACCCCAATCCAAAACTAAATAGATTCCATTCTGGCAGTAAGCAGCAACACATACCAAGTGCAAATATTAGTCCACCGATTGTGCCGAGAATGATTTTTACGAGAGTTTTCTTTTCCATGCTCACCTCTTATAAGTTATACTTTGCCTTAATCTCTGACTGAATTTGTTCGGTAGTCTTCGTGCCAGACATTTTCGTAATTTTCTCCACCCGCTCTTTGGCTTCAGCTTCTTGCCGGGCTTTAAGTTCTGCTTGCTCGCATTCAACCCGTGCTTTGGCATCTTCTACCGTTTCGCCATCTTTGCGCAAGAACTTATCGACAAACTTATCTTCCGCCTTTTCAAAGCCACTAGTGACTACGTTCTCTACGGCTATATAACCGCCAGTTACGGCATTTTCTACTGCCTTATAGCCACCAACTACTTTTTCAGCGATTTTATCATTTGCGTCTGCTATTGTCATATAAACCTTTCTCAACGAATGTTGTATTAACTAGGAGCTGAATGAAAAACGTGCTTGCAGGTTTTTCTGAAGCGACGCTGTTAATTCTAGCGCAGCTAGTGGTTATGTTATAATGTTAGTATAAATAATGAAAGGCATTTTTACCACAACAAAAACACAACAAGTGTTGAGATAATGAGTAATAAAGTAGACAATCAACGCAAAAAAGCTAGCCAAGAGCAGATGTTCCGAGCACTTTTTAAGCTAATCCAGACCAAACGGCTAGCCGATATTTCGGTGTCCGAACTTTGCGGACTCGCCGAAATCAACCGCACGACTTTTTATAATCATTATGATAATGTCAGCGCGCTAGCACGAGATGCTAGGCAAAGTATCTTGAATGAATTTGCGCGACAATTTGAGGGGAATCATGACGGCTACACTCCAAATAATCTACTGATTATGTTCCGACATTTTTACGATAATTAAATTATTTACCGCACTTACTTTCAACTAAGCCCTAGTTATGACGAAATGCTTGGTATTTATAACAAGGATCAGGCTAAGCAGCATTACCCCGGACAAACCGATAATTTAATGCGCTATCACGCGGAGTTTTTTGCCGCCGGAATGACAGCCATTATTCGTCGTTGGCTATTTAGCGGTTGCAAAGAAACCCCCGAAGAAATGGTCAAAGTAATTACCACAGAATACGACAAGCAAAAACCTTAACTTTTATTCTTTACCAAATTCCTTCCCACTTCAACTAATTCTTGCATACATCAACAACCCAGCTCACTTCTAGCAGAGCCATATCCCCATACTATCACACTTATGCTAAAATGTCAATAATATTCTTCAATATAATCTCTATTTCTCAATCACTTCGTCAACAATTCCATATTTCAAGGCTTCTTCTGCACTCATCCAATTGTCACGATCCATATCCTTCTCAACTTGCTCAGCACTCTTGCCGGTTCGTTCCGCCATAATCTCAATCAATCTTTTCTTTAGATATAATCCTTCTTTGAGCTCAATTTCTTGATCCGTCACTTTTGCTTGACCAGCACCATACGACGGCTGATGAATCATTACCCGTGCATTTGGCAGAATAAATCTCTTCCCCTTTGCCCCACAAGACAGCAACATCGCCCCCATCGAAGCCTGCAAACCAATCCCAATCGTCTGCACATCCGGCTGAATATAATCCATCGTATCAATAATCGCTAGTCCATCATAAACTGAACCACCTGGGGAATTGATATAAAGTTTGATATCTTTCTTCGGGTCCTCATTCGCTAAATATAGGAGCTGCGCCACTACTAAATTCGCCGTGTGCGAATCCACCTGCTCACCCAAGAATACAATCCGGTCGTTCAAAAGGCGCGAATAAATATCATAGGCTCGCTCCCCCTTCGCCGTCTCTTCCACTACCGTTGGCACTAAATAATCTTTTTTCATTTTTCTTCCTTTCTTATTATATATCCTCAATTCGCTCAACCTGCGAATTCATTTTATCATTCAACTCTTGCAGATGCAAAGCATTCTGATTAAATTCCTCAATCTTCTGGTTCAGAAGTTCCACTTTTGCATTGTAGTCTCGTACTTTCCCGTTTGTGACGTCACGTAAATAATTAATATTTCCACCTTCGCTGTTTAGCTCATTAGCCTTTGTTTCAAACTCAGCATCGGTATAGCAACTTCGACTCCGTGCGCACTCGTTATATTCTGCCACGGCTTTTTTATACTCCTCTAACCTTGTCTGATAATTCTGACGGTCACTATCAATCTGTTCCTTCAAATCAGCAATCTCTGCCTTCAAATTATCAATTTCCACCTCAATCTCATCGGCACGCGCCCTAATACCGTCATAAGTCCCCTTATAGCCCTGATAGAATTCTACCAACTTCTTGCGATTCTGAAAATATTTACCATAATGCGCTTCCAGCTTCTCTGGCAGTTCCGCAAACTCCACCCCCACTCGCGAATGTAGCTCGTCTTGCCAATTTCCCTCGTCATACAGTGATAGTTCCTCGCCTAGTATATCCTCATTATCTCTTTTAAACTGCTCCAGCTCTACACTTAGCTCATTCTTCTCTTGCTCCGACATCCTCGACCACACTGCGTGCAACAACTCATGCGCCGCCGTCGCTTCATGAATTCCCGCGAGTTCCTCTGCATCAACTTGGTAAATATAAACCTTCCCAGGGTCATTCACATAACAACCTAGCACATAGCCACCAATATCTTTAAAAGTACATTTTTCATTAAAGCCCATACCGTCCTCCAAAGTTGGATCAACCGCCGCAAAAATCGTCATTCCCTCGGCCGTCAAATCTAACTTACTCCGCAATTCTTCAATTTCCGCACTAGGCTGGTAGCTCTTTTCTTTCCGCCAATCACTAAACGCCACCGTCTGCCGTTTCACCCACTTATCTCCACCACAAAGCAAGAACACTGCCGCCGCTATCACAACAACACAAGCCACCCCAGCACATATCGTCCTAACCTTATGCTTCTTTTCTCTCTTTGTGTCTGTAGTCACAAAGCTTTTATCTTGCTCCGGCCTTTCCTCTTCCATCAACTATACACTTTCTGTACTCATTACTCATTACTAATTCCTTATCACCGTCTTTTTCCTTTAAATCAACCATCACAATATCACCCGATTGCAATTTACCTGCAATCAAAGCTTCTGCCACTAGAGACTCCAATTTATCCTCAATCGTCCGACGTAGCGGTCTTGCACCGTTCTTTGGATCATAACCTAAATCTATCAAATAATCTTTTACTGCGTCGCTCACCTTGATTCCTAGCGACTTCTCTGCCAAGCGCTTCCTCAATTCCTCCAGCAAATTATCAAAAATCCGATTCACGTCCGCCTCGGTCAACGCTCTAAACACCAAGATTGCATCTAGCCGATTAATCAATTCTGGCTTCATTACTTTCTTCAGCGCTCGCATCGCCGATTCTTTGCTTGCCTCGTATTTTGCCTGTAAATCTTTCTTCATATCCTTAGCATTCTTGCCAGAAAACCCGAACTCGTTATCCTTGTACATTTCTTCATCACCGAGATTAGAAGTCAAGATAATAATCGTATTATTAAACTTCACTTTATTTCCTTGTGCATCCGTGAGAACTCCATCCTCCAGAATTTGCAACAACATATTAAACACATCTGGATGAGCCTTTTCGATCTCGTCAAACAGCACCACACTATATGGTCGTCGCCTTACCGCCTCAGTTAACTTACCCCCATCGTCATAACCTACATAACCAGCTGGCGCTCCCACAAGCCGTGATACATTATGTTTTTCGCCAAATTCGCTCATATCAATTTTAATCAAAGCATTATCCCCACCAAAAACTTCTCGTGCAATCACTCGTGCCAGCTCAGTCTTACCCACTCCGGTTGGCCCCATAAAGAGGAAAGAACCAATCGGTCGGCGACTATCCGCAATGCCACTCCTACCACGACGAATCGCCTTCGCCACTGCTTTCACGGCCTCAGTCTGTCCTAGCACCTGTTTTTCCAAATGCCCCTCGAGATCCGTCAATAGCTGCAGCTCCGAACCGTGCACTTTTGATACCGGAATACCAGTCTTCAGACTAATCGCCATCGCCAAATTCTCTTCCGTTAATTCCGCCGGCTTTTCCACCCCTTTCTTCTTCATCTCCTCAATATCTTTATCTAATTTAGCAATTTCCGTCTTATATTTTGCCGCCTCCTCAAAATTCTCTTCGTCAGCTGCCTCTTGCATTTTATCTTCTAGCTCTTGCTTTTTTACTTTCATTTTCTTATACTCAGAGCCACCCTTGCGATCTGCATCTACTTTTGCAATCGCCGCCGCCTCATCAATCACATCAATCACCTTGTCCGGCATAAACCTATCGTTAATATATCTTCCCGACATACTAATTGCAAGTTCCAACATCTCGTCCGGAATTTCTACACCATGGTGCTTTTCGTAATGTTTCTTGATGCCTTTCAAAATTCTCAAAGTCACATCGTTACTTGGCTCTTCCACCATGACAATCTGAAAGCGCCGCGCCAAAGCTTTATCTTTCTCAATCTTCTTACGATATTCATCCATAGTCGTTGCACCAATCAACTGCAACTGCCCACGAGCTAACGCTGGTTTCAAAATATTTGCTGCGTCCATTGAACCTTCACCAGAACCTGCACCCGCCAGCAAATGCAACTCATCAATAAACAAAATTACTTCTTCATGCTCTGCCGCCTCGTCAATTACCCCCTTAATCCGCTCCTCAAACTCACCACGAAACTTCGTACCAGCCACAATCGACGACAAGTCCACCTCAATCACCCGCTTACCGATTAGCGAACTCGGAACCTCGTTCTTAACAATTCTCTCCGCCAAGCCCTCTACAATTGCCGTCTTACCAACACCAGCCTCACCAATCAATACTGGATTAGACTTCGTTCTTCTGGACAAAACCGTCACCACCCGCTCAATTTCCTTCTCGCGTCCAATTACAGTATCTAATTTCCCCTCTTTCGCCAAACTAGTTAGATCTCGCCCAAAACGATTAAGCCACTTATACTGCGTTTTACGATATTTCTGTTGCTCATCGCTCACATGCTCATGTTTTGCCTGTTCTTCTAACTCATTATCAATCTCATCCAAAACCTCTTCTTCATTCACACCAAGCTTAGTAAGCAAGGTATCCGCCCGCGAATTTGGCTGGCAAAGTAAAGAATAAAGCAAAGTTTCCGTACCAATACTACTAAGACCACGCTCTTTCGCATAATGATCCGCCATCCGAATCGTCAATACCGCCGCTTCCGACAGCGACATCATAGCCATTGGTGAATCCATCTTTACGTCCACCGCCTTACCACCCATCAACTTCTCAACCTTGTCAAGATCAACCCCAAACTGACTCAAGATTCGTGCTCCGGTTGAAGCATCCTGCGCCAAAATCCCCAACAACAGATGCTCCGTCCCCATATAACCATTATTATATTTCTTACTGTAAAGATCAGCCTTTTGAAGCGCAAAGCGCGCATTCTCCGAAAGCCGGTTCATCATATCGCTAAAATCACTGTCCATTTTCTATTCCTCTAAATCCTTATTTCTATTTTACCAAATCCCCACTATAATTACAAATCATATCCTCATTATACTAAACTAGCACTCCAAAGTCAAGAGTGCTAAACATTTTTCTCGAAAAAACACCCAGGACGCCCGCTTTCACGTTAGCCCTAGGTTATTACGCTTCATTTTGAAAAGCTACATTGCTCTTATCATCGCTCCAAGCAGCTCACCCACATCTGCAAAACTATCTCGCAAGCATTCACTCCGTATCTCCCGTAAATGTCGCATTACACCAGTCTCCGACTTCGTCGAATCCATTGCCAAATGCACTTTTTCTCGCAGGCCTAATACTGTACAAAACTGCGTGTCCGCCCCCATAATCTGCGCTAAGAGCGGCGTAGCATCCACATCGTTACCACCATACAGCCGACGAATCTGCAACTTCTTCAAATATTGCACCTGCTGCAGATATCGCCGATTAATCTTATATGATGTCATCGTCTCGCTACGAGCCTGTGCCAAATCTTTCTGTAACTTAGTAACCTCATTAAGCAAATCCTGCACCTCGCTATCATCTGATTTTTCCATCGGTAGCTTTTCTATCACTGCGTTCTTGTTCTGCAGCTTAATAATCGCATCATGAATTTTTGCAGAAGTCTCACAATCTTTTTTGCAAAGTTGCTCCGCAAATTGCTCGTCACTCATTATGCTTACCAAATCGTCCAGCATTAGCAGATATCTCACGAACCGACCATGCGTATAGAGGAAGATCCCGCAACTTGCCACCAATGCCCTCTTTTTAAAAGTCGCATTCTGCTCAACAACCACGGTTAAAAGTTGCTTAACCCAGCATTTTTGCTCCTTACTCACAATCCCCAGCCGAAATCTTTGCTTCAACTGTTTGTCGGACAATACAATGCTTGATAATTGTACAAAATACAGTGTAGCCATAATAGCATCAGAATCGTCCACCACCTTCTCCGCTCTTTCGGTATTCCTTTCAAAACGTTTTAATACACCATTTTTAAAATTACTTATGCTTTTCTTCATTCTTTACCCTCCTCAATTTTAAAGCATACCAAACTAGGGGATTCTTATCCCTTATTATCATTCTAGCACACATACTTATTTTTGTCAATAGTAAAATTATATTCTGGGGATTTTTAAAGATTGCCATCTTTGCGAGAGAAAAACCTTCAGCTTGTCCAAAATAGCGAGTCGGTGTAATAGTATTGGCACTAAATACCACCGTAAAGGCAGAACCATATGGCGCAACGGTGCTAGCCCAAATTATGTGATTTGCGCCCGCATAACCAAGAAAGCCTGACGCCATCAACTCACCAGTCGCCATAGCTATCAGTGGCAATGAAATCGGATTATGACCACCTGTAGCAAATTCGCCATAATAACCATCCCAATCTTGTATTCCCTTTTCCTCAAACCTAAACCCATATAGACTTAATTATTCCACTCAGAATACACCGCCTTAATATACTTATATATTTTTCTAAAACTATATACAATTTAATAAAATCTCTCACAAAAATAAATATTTTAAAGACAAGTGAGAGAAAAACCTCTATATCTATCATCCCTATGCACCGGAAAAACTCTTGCATAGAATATCACCGTAGAACCAGAATACTCCGATGTGTTGCGATACGTGCTCGTCCAGAACCATATTCCCGACCCTACACCATCCATAATCCGCATATCCATAGTAATATGACCAACAAAAGCCATATTTAAAGTGTCAATCAAAGTTACCAGTTGAGATGGAGTTAAAGTCTCATAATTCCCCGCCCAATTACCTCCCTTTTCCTCAAACCTAAACCCATATAGACTTACATATTATCATCTAGTTATAATTTAGTTCTTTCTAAAAGTGACCCACGAATTATCCCGTCTTCACGGGTAATTCGTTCTGCGCATCGAGCTTCGATGCGCTGCTAATCACATTTTAGAAAAACTAAATTATCCTAATCATAAGTATTAACAAAGTAGAATA